>DAOVKF010000198.1 GCA_030631915.1 Candidatus Omnitrophota bacterium | reverse complement strand
CTGTCTTTAAAAGCGTTTTTCGCTGTTCACGGTTCAGCATAGCGTGCTCCTTCTTTTCACGGCCCTTTTTGTCTTTAACAGCGGCCTGCTCCGCGGAATTATTTTCGCTTATGACGAACGCCGCGCTCAGATATCCGACAACCCTGTCTTTCACGCCTGAGGTATCCCCTGAATTGGCGTATTTCAGGATATTGACTCTATCGGCGCCGAGTTTTCTGCATGCCATCATGGTGGCGCAGGTAGCCCCGTATCCGCACAGGAGAGCGTGCCTGTTCCGCAGGCTCGCGGAATACAGGAGGTCCGGGTCGAACGTTTCTATTAATTTTATGGTCTCCCCGTCCCTTTTATTCGCCTGTTCATACGTAAGGTAATGGGACATGTCCGTGCTGCCTATGATCATATAACCGGTCCTGTGTCTCAGGACATCATACAGGGCCTCGGCCATCAGCCGTGTGTTCTCAAGGCTTTGGTCCCCGAACACTATAAGGACGATCCGGGCGTCCTTCATCGCGGTCTGGACGAACGGGATCTCCATTTCGATCGAATTTTCGGACTCAAAGGCCGCGGGAAAGTCCTTGATCCGGGCGTCATACGCGATAAGCTCCTGCGAGAGTTCCTCATCGGTCAGCGCCGCGCCCAGCGGCGTTATGAACGCCCTGTCAGTGAATACGGAAATACCGGGAAAATATCTTCTGTGCGAAAAACCCACTATAACGACCGTGTCCGGATGCTGCGCGGCTGCCGCGCTGTAAGTGTACGCGGCCACGGGTCCTGAAAACCTTAACCCGGCATGAGGCGCGAGAAAACCGATGCATTTCCCGTCTATTTTCACGGATCCGGCATTGTCAAGATATCCCTGGAGCTCGGCCCTGAGCGCCGCGGGTGATGAGGTATACCACGATCCCGCCAGGTCAGCGCTTTTGCCGAGGGCAGGTTCCGTCACAAGAACGCACAGCGTAAAAAGAACGGTGATAATAAATATATGTTTCAGCGGATCAGGCAAAATGCTCCTTTATGTACTGCTTCAGCAGACGCACGGCCTCCTCCTTGCACTGGCCGCATACGGTTCCGAGTTTTGTCCTTTCCTGCACTTCCAGATAGGTCCTTGCGCCTTCAAGGACGGCGTTCTCTATCTCCTGATCGGTGATGTTCATGCACTGGCATATTACCCTCGCTTCTTCCCGCTTTATCTTATCGGCCATGCCGTTACGTTCATAATAATCATTTATGGCCGCTCTCAGGGCCTTATCCCCGAGAACGGAGCAATGGACCTTATGCTCGGGCAGGCCCCCGAGTTCCGCCATTATGTCTCTGGGTGAAACATTGTACGCCTCATCAAGGGACATGCCCTTTACTTTTTCGGAAAGGACGGACGTGCTGGCAATCGCGCTCGCGCACCCGAACGTCCTCCATTTGCAATCCGTTATCACGTTCTTTCCCCTGTCCACTTTCAGGTAAACGAACATCTCATCGCCGCATATCATGTTGCCGACAGCGCCCCGGGCGTCATGATCATAATCCTCCTCGCTGACAAGCACGTTGCGCGGGTTCATGAAATGGTCTTTCACTTTTTCGGAATAGACCCAATCGGTCATCTTCCCTCCGTATAAGCCGTGGACATGCTCCTCAGTTTCCCGATTATCCGCGGCAGCTTTTCAAGGACATAGTCGACGTCTTCTTCCGTGTTTTCCCTTCCCAGGCTGAACCTTATGGACCCGCGCGCTTTCATGGGTTCCAGGCCGACGGCCAGCAGAACATGGGACGGATCCATGGATCCTGAAGCGCAGGCCGAGCCGGTGGAAGCGGCAATGCCCTCGAGGTCGAGATACAGCAATATCGCCTCGCCCTCGGCCCCCT
>DAOVKF010000060.1 GCA_030631915.1 Candidatus Omnitrophota bacterium | reverse complement strand
TCGATGAACTCGAGATCCTCCCTGATCGTATCACAGAGGTTAGCGAGCGAACGCCTGACCCTTGGATTATATCGCTCCAAAAACGGCAGCACCTCATGCCGTATCCTGTTACGCAGATATTTCCTGTCCTTGTTCGTGCGGTCCTCACGGTACTTCCAGCCGCCGGCCCCCATATAATCGAGGACCTCTTTTTTCGGGGTCCTTATCAACGGCCTGATGACCTTCAGGTCGTCCTCGTATCTGACAGCGGGTATGCCCGCTATGCCTCTGAGCGAAGCCCCTGTTATAATCCTTATCAGCACGGTTTCCGCCTGGTCATCCAGGGTGTGTCCGGTGGCGATAACATTGCACCGGTATTTTCCGGCAGCCTGTTTGAAGAACGCGTATCTCCTTTCCCGCGCGTATTCTTCAAGCGACTTTTTGTTTTTTCGGCGCGTCCCGAGATCTATTTTCCTGTGCGCGCAGGCAAGGCCGAGCTCCTTTGACAGATCCCTGACAAAATCAGAATCCCTCTTTGATTCCCTGCCTCTTATTCCGTGATCCAGATTAGCCGCGACCAGCTCCACCCCCAGAGCCTTCTTCATTTGCAGAAGGACCCTGAGCAGACACACTGAATCAGGCCCGCCGGATACCGCTACCAGGACCCTGTCGCCTGCCCGGAGCATATCGTATTGTTTTATGGCGTCCCTGATCTTTTTAACGAACGCCGGTCCGGATAATCCGTGTTTCGTCACCTTGCCCCCCTGACACTATACTCACAGCCGCAGTAATCCTGCCGGTACAGCCCCCATGCTTTTGAAAGTTCTATTGCCCTTTTAAAACCGTTCTTTTTCTTGAAATCGGCGGATAGAAATCTGTCGCCTCCTATGCCGGCACCGATCCTGTTGACCGTATCCGCGTCCTTTAACGGACTCACTGTGAGGGTTGTCGTGAAAAGATCGAACCCGCCCCCGGAAAAATATTCATGCGTTCCTTTCAGCCGCATCCTGAAACACAGCGCGCAACGGCCGCCGCCCTCGGGCTCGCTCTCGTGGCCCCGCGCCAGGCGGCTCCATTCCCCGTGGTCGTATTCCCCTTCTATAAGCTCAAAACCCGTGCGTCCGGCTGTTTCCCGCGCCGTTTCAAAGCGCCTGGCATACTCCGCTTCGGGATAAATGTTGGGGTTGTAAAAAAACCCGGTCACTGTATGACTTTCCCGCATAAGTCTTTCAGCAACAGCTGCGGCGCATACCCCGCAGCAGATGTGTAACAAGATCCTCACCGTTAAACCCCGCTTGACTCTGCCTTGTGTCCCCTCTTCCAGTACCTGACCGTCCGGCGCAATCCCTCCGCCGTGGAAACCTCCGGATCATAACCTAAAAGGTCCGTGGCCCGCCGGATGTCATAAACCCTGTCCTTAAAAACCCTGTTAAAGCGGTTTCTCAATGGCGGGACCAGAAGTCCCGCATTGACGATCCAGCCGGGGATCACAAAAGGAGGGCTTATATCCAGTTCATCTGAAACGATCGTCAAGAATTCCCTGATAGTGATAATATCTTTATCAGCGATAAAAAAGGTCCCTTTAACGGCCTCTTTGTTTTCCATGGCCAGCTCCAGGGCGTATGTCACGTTGTCAACATACGCGAGGCACAATCTATCCCTGATCCTCTTCAGGCCCGGCACAGGTATAAACCTTTTATTCACAAGCCCGAGGATCCGGCTCAAAGCATGAGGCTCGCCCTCCCCGTAGACCATGCACGGCCTGAGTATTGCCACACCCAGGCCTTTCTGTCTGTAATCCAGGGTTATCTTTTCAGCCTCGACCTTGGACCGCCCGTAAACGGACGTGGTTTTATACGGCAGGTCCTCGACCAGAGGCACCTCCGGATTACCGCTTACAACAGCGACGGAACTGAGATAGACAAGCCGCCCCGCGCCGTTCCTGTAACATGATTCACAGATATTGCGCGTGCCTTCAATGTTTGTCCTGTAAATATTCTCTGTTTCCGCGTCCTTGACCCGTGCCGCGCAATGAAAGACACATTCCGGCCGTTCATCCTGAAAGATCTTCTCGACCCGCTCGAAATCCGTAATATCCCCCACAGCCAGCCTTAAACCTCTTTTTTCAAGTCCGGAGGTATTACTTTCCCTGCGCACCAGGCACACGATATCATGGCCTTTTTTCTCGAGCCGTCCGACCAGCCTGTTGCCGATGAACCCTGTCGCGCCCGTGACCAGTATCCTCATTTCCTGGCACCGCCGTTGTACACGAGCTTCGCCGCGATTATTATCCCGCAAAAGACCACAGCCACACTATTGGCGAGGATGATCGGGAGCCGCCTGACAAGGATCCCGTAAACAAGCCACAAAAGGATACCCGTGGCTAATGCGATATACATGCCCAGGGAAATATCACGCGCGTGGTGTGTCCTTAAGATCTTTATGATCTGCGGAAGGAATGAGGCCGTGGTACAGACACCGGCTATCATCCCTATCAGGCCTATATGGAAATCCTTCATGTTCTCAGATCCGCCCGGTCGGCCGGGGTTAAATTCACTCGTTGCCGATAATGTGTCCGGATATGGTGCACGTGGGAAGCGTTCGCATATCACCGACAGTATAAACGCCGCCTGACGGACAGGCCGGCGTGTTCTTGAGATAGACCGGGGCAAGATCGGCCATGGTGACCGGGGTCTCGAGATCAGTGCTGCTGTCCATCGCCCATAGCGATTTTGCTTCGTCGATCCGCTTCAGATTCGTGACACAACTGTTCCTTTTGGCTTTTTCGTTCGTTCTGATAAAGCCGGGAATGGCGATGGACATAATAACGCCCAGGACAGCGATAACGATCATGATCTCGATAAGCGTAAAACCCTTATCAGCCTTTATTGTCATTTTTTTACTCCCTGCCCTCTTTCTTGTTATCCGGACTTCCTCAAAAAACCGGTCCAGCGTTGAACCTGACCCTCCATCTTCGGCTGCCTGCCGCCGCTGATTCACACGCCGGCTTTCAGCCCGTTCTCCTGATAATCCAGCGCCTCAGAAAGCTGCTCATCCGTAAGGAACCCGAGTTCCGTAAGCACTTCACCGAGAAGTATGCCCCTTTTCCAGTGCTTTTTTAACGCCTTATCCAGCTGTTCCCCGGATATAATACGCTTCTCAAGCAGAACCTGCCCCAGCGGCCTGTAGCAGCTCTTAAGTGATTCGTCATTAGTGAACACCTGGAGCGTCAGAGACTCATCTTTTTTCATCATTCTCCTGTCAGCCATATACTTGCTGCCGGGTATCTTTTTGAGATACTGTTTCACTTCCGCGATCCTCTCATCCAACTCCAGTATACTTGTGAATTCAGCGGGATTGTTCTTGATGACGAGCGCGATGGTCACGCTCATTAATGATAACTTCCTCGACCTGTTATTCCTGTCCCGGGCAATGATGAATCCATTCTCTCTCGCATCCGGAGAATAGTGGAATGGTATGATGGTATCGAACATGCATATAAAGTTCTGGCATATATCCTTATATTTGTCCGGAGTAGTTACAAACATGAAATCGTCGCCGCCGATATGCCCGAGGAAGTCATTCTTGTTCCCCCAGTTCCTCACTGCCGTGCTGAGCATATAAGCGGTCTGCATTATCCCCCTGTCACCTTTCAGATACCCGTATTTATCGTTGAACGATTTGAAATTATCTATATCAACATGCCCTGCCGCGAAACAGGCCCCGCTGTCGATCTTTTCTTTCAGGACCTCTTCTATGAGTATGCCGCCGGGAAGCCCGGTCAGGGGGCTCGCGTAAAAACTGTGCTGGGACCTCTTTATCGCCATCTCGATACGGATCCTCAGATCAAGGGGGTCAGGCGGCTTTATCAAATAATCATCCACTCCCTGCCTGAGGTTCAAAAGATGCTGCCGCAACTGGCGTTTATTTATAAGTATTATTATGGGGATATAGGCGGTGACAAAATCGTCCTTCAGGACATCACAGATCTCAAGCCGGGATTTAGTGGCTGAATGAACGTCGACCACGACCACGTCAGGGGATATCTTCATTATACCGGCAATATCCGGCGCCGGGCCGGTTTCGAAAAAAACCTCATAACCCCAGCCCTTAAAACAGAATTCCAGGACTGTCTTCAGTTCCTTATCATCGATCACGAACAGGATCTTTGTAGTCTTATCCATATTAATATGTTGCCGTCTTTTGCCTGGATAAAAAACACCAAAGGCATTTATCTATATAAAGACTACCTGTATCGATATACTTTTGCAAGTTCACGGCCAAACAAAATTCGGTAAGGATGTGACGGTTCGGTTGTTTTCGGCAGAACAGGCACAAATAAGGGCTTGGGGGAAGGCTGCTCCGGGGTGTTCCGTACAGAAGCTTGTACGTCCCACGTTACTACTATTCCGACGCGGCCGACCTTGGAAAAATAATTTCCGAATTACCACCAAAGGTTATAGAAGTTTACAAGCTTCTGGTAGGAATGCCCCGGAGCAGCCTTCCCCCCGTGCGCCCGACTCCCAACTCCTAACTCTTTGACTCTCTGTAGCGGTTCGTGATCGGGAGCCTTCTATCTTTTCCAAAAGCCCTGGGAGTTATCTTGATACCCGGCGCAGCCTGCCTGCGTTTATATTCGCTCTTATCGACCATATTTATTACCTTTTTCAACACTCCGGCCTTCATGCCTTTTACCCTGATCTCATCGCAGCTCCTGTCTTCTTCTATGTAAGCTTTTAACACCGGGTCCAGCAGTTCATAAGGAGGGAGAGAATCCGTGTCTTTCTGGCGAGGCTTCAATTCGGCGGAAGGAGGCCTTGTGATGACACTTGGCGGGATCAGGGATTTTTTATGTTTTCTGTTCACAAAGCCGGCGAGATTATAGACAAGGGTCTTGGGCACGTCCTTTATGACCGCAAACCCTCCCGCCATATCGCCGTAAAGGGTGCAATAGCCGACCGCGGTCTCGCTCTTGTTACCGGTAGCAAGTACGAGCCATCCGTACCTGTTGGAAAACGCCATTAATATGTTCCCCCTTATCCTCGCCTGAAGATTTTGTTCCGCGGCACCGGGCTTTGCTCCGCCAAATCTTTTTTTCAAAACACCCAGGTAAACGTTAAAAATATCCCTTATCGGCACAGTTATCGATCTTATACCGAGATTATCCGCTAATCTTGCGGCGTCGTTGACCGTGCCCCTGGAAGAATATTGCGACGGCATAGATATCCCGATAACGTTCTCGTTCCCCAGGGCGTCACAGGCGATCACCGCGGTCAACGCTGAATCTATGCCCCCGCTCAACCCCAGCACGGCCTTTTGGAATCCATTCTTCCCGGCATAATCCCGGATCCCCAGGACCAGCGCCCTGTATATCTCCTCGACCCTGTTCATTCTTCTGTGAACCGTCCGGGATACGGGCGGCCTGTCATTATTTCTACTGTTATAAGGAAGATATATCTTCTTTACGCCCCGGGCCCCCTGAGAAGCGGTCTTCTTCCGGAAAGGGACCCTGATATCCAGATCGGCGAACACAATATCCTCTTCAAATCCCCGGGCGGAAACGATAATATTCCCCGCGGGATCGAGTACGCGGCTCCTGCCGTCAAAGACAAGCTCGTCCTGCCCGCCGACAAGATTCGCGTAACACAAAAAAACTTTAGACCCGCGCGCTCTGCCCGACAGCAACCTGCGTCTTTCTTCGCTTTTTCCCGCGTAATACGGCGAGGCTGAAATATTAAAAAGTATCTTCGCGCCTGCCTGTGCCTGCGCTTTGTAGGGGCCCCGGTCCGCCCACAGGTCTTCACAGATATTAACGCCAAAAACGAGCTTCCCCAGCGAGAAAACCATGTTCTTATCACCGGGCCTGAAATACCGCCTCTCATCGAAAACGCTGTAATTCGGCAGTTCGCTTTTACGGTAAATGCCTTTCAGCTTTTCATCATGGATCACTGCCGCCGCGTTATACACGTTCCCTTTCCCGTCCATATCCGCAAAACCGATTATCGCGGTGATGTCGCGGGTGCATCCTGTGAGGGAATTTAACGCTTTGACGTTATCTCTTATAAAATGGGGTTTTAATAACAGGTCTTCCGGAGGGTAGCCGCATACAGCCAGTTCCGGGAACACGACAATATCGGCCAGGTGTTCTTTCGCTTTTTCAATGTAATCCTTTATTTTATCCCGGTTGGCTTTCAGGTCGCCTACGGTGGGATTGATCTGGGCTATGGCTATCCGTACTTTCCGGTCCATCTGCCTTCTCACTTTGCGGACTGATATTCAAATGCCGCACAACTCTGGTAAATTACGGGTTACCGCCAGCGTTCTGAGCGGCAAGAACGATCGGATACACCGTAGGAGCGCCCGTCAGATAAGGATGAGTGGCCATCTGCAGCGTTTCCAGCTCCGTATAAGACATCCTTTTCTGGACAGCGACACCTATAAGGTTTATCATCTCCCCGCAGGACATGCCCCCGGCCACCTGTCCGCCTAATATGATCCCCGATTGTCTGGAGAAGATCAACTTGACCTTGACCTTACTCGCGCCGGGCAGGGTGGCGGGGTGTTTGTCCATCCCCTCAACAGAGCCGGTCATGATCTCAAAACCTTCTTTTTTCGCGCTGCCTTCCGTAAGCCCGGCTGAGCCCAACACCAAGCCGTCGATATAGGTCGAGTAAATGGCGATCGTCCCTTTGTTCTCACGCACCACCTTTAATCGATAGAGATTAGCCCCCGCGATCCTCGCCTCAGCAGTAGCCGTTGAAGCAAGCATTACCGCTGCGTCTTTACGTGTATAAAAATCCCTTTTACCCGCGCAATCCCCCACAGCAAAAATATCAGGATCAGAGGTCCGCATATATTCGTCCACCCATATACCCTTGCCTCTGCCCTGGTCTAAACTTGCATCCGAGGCCAATTTTATATTCGGGACCGCTCCGATACCGAGCATTACTCCGTCGACGTCGATCTCTCCACCGTCTGACAATATAACTTTTTCGACCCTCTCGCCGCCTGTGAACTCTTTAACACAGGTACCGGTCAATACGTTCACGCCCTTTGATCTTAACTTTGTTTCTACCAGCCCGGAAAATTCCGGGTCAAACGAATTCGCCAGTAAACGGGGCAGTACTTCGACCAGATACACGTTCAGGCCGTCTATTTTAGAAAGCTCATCGGCAAACTCGACCCCGATGAACCCGCCTCCGATTATGAGGATATTTTTTAGTTTTTTGACCTCTTCCACACATTTTTTAAGGTATTCCATGTCTTTGTATATATGGTAAACGCCCCTCCTGTCGATACCCGGTATCGGCGGTACGACCGGTGTTGAACCGACAGCCAGTACTAATTTTTCGTAGCGGTAACTCCCGCTGTCTTCCATCTCCACGGTCTTCTTATCCCGGTCTATCTTTACCGCTTTAGCTATGGCGACATCAACGTTATTTTTTTCGAACGGCGCGCTCCCCAATTCATTCTCCTCAGGGTCCTTCAAACTCGCGAACATATAAGGGATCCCGCACGGGATGACCCCTTTTTCAATATCCTTGACCACCTGGATCTCTTTATCCGGATAATATTTCCGTACCGTAACAGCAGTTACTATTGCCGCCGGGCCCCCGCCTATGATCAAAACATCTACTTTCTTTTCCATCGATCTCTTCCTCCGGACGTCTTGCGTGAATTTAACATATGATCCTTAATATTTCGACAGGGCCTTTAAAAGCCTGCCGGCTGATCCGGTCGCTTTTACTTTATTGTCGATCAATATCTCCTTTGGTGAATAGCTGCCGCCGTACAATGCCTCATTCGCCTTGTTATTAGGTGACACCACCGCGCCGTCAAGTTTAAGCCCGATAAAAGCCCCTCTGCTTCTCGAATAAGACCAGATCATCCCCTTTAACTGAAGATCTGTCGTCGCCTCAGCGTTCCTTCCCCATGGGCCGGCGGCAACGGACGCGTCCCCGCCTAATTTAAACCGGCTTTTAAGGAGCCCGTCAAGGCCTCTTTCGTTCCTGATTATAAGTATGGTATCGGTTGCCTGTCCGCCTATCTGCCAGCCAAAGCTGAGGCCTGCAAGATCAAAGACCGCGGGAGCCCCCCACTCACCCCTGTCGCCGTCCCTTGCTATGACAACACCCTGGCCGTACTTACCGCCGATAACAAAACCTCCTCCGACGACCGAAGGGAATATCGCGACCGCGTAAGCGTTCTTAATGAAATCCGACGGGATCCCATCCTCGGGCATTTCGGTCATTTCTTCAAACACCCTCGCGGACTCGATCAGAAGCTCGTCCCATTTACTTTCAGCAAAAGCCGGAGTAAAGCCGGATAGCACACTCAGCGCCAGAAAAATTGTTAAGATCTTTTTGACCATCTCCTACCCCCCTGTTTTTTGTGAAAAGATCGCGGCCTGCCAGAATCAAACAGCTAATTATAGTAAGATTTATCACCGCCGTCAAGGAGTTTGGCTCTGCCTGAATTTTTCCGGAACAGTGATAATTAGGTGACGAGTAGCAATGCTCGGCATGCGGGACTCTTTTTTTATTTTTTCCGCCTCCCACCCCTTTACTGCCACTGCGGCGAACGGCTAAATCAAAAAAAAGAAGGACCACAGGCAACACACCCGTGTCCTCCTTTTTTTTGACGGGTTCCTCTCTCCTTTTCATTCTCCCGTCTTATTTTGAAAACCTTCTTATCCGTCTTATGACTGCGCTTATTGCCACTCCCACGAACGGCATGGCGCCTGCCGGCAGCTCCGGCACGCCTCCGCCGGATCCTTCAAGGCCGCTTCCCAGCTTGATGTAGTATTTACCGTCATATTCCCAGGAGTCTCCTATGTCATAGACCTCGCCCCCTGTATCTCCCGGCAGGTTACCTGCCAGGTATGTCCAGTCCATGCCTCCTACCAGGCCGGAAGTCTC
>DAOVKF010000010.1 GCA_030631915.1 Candidatus Omnitrophota bacterium | reverse complement strand
GCCCTGTCAGGCGAAGAGATCCAGGCACTCATGAGTACCGGCATAACCGGCGATTACACCGGCCTGGCCGCGTATTACTCTTTCGACGATGAGCCGCAGACTCAGAGCCGGGTCAGCCCGGGCATGGAGTTTGACGGCAGCAGCGGGTATGTTTCAACGCCGATCACAACTACCCTGCAAACATTCACCTATGAGGCCTGGATCAAACCTGTCCCCAAAGCAAGCGGTCTTCAGGCAATCCTTTCTAAAAGGAGTTATTACGCTACAAATCACGGCGACTTCCCGACCGCATTTTTTGTGAATGGTGACGCAACCCAATTAGTTTGCTTTGTTGATACCGGTAATGACTATAGTTCGGATCTTGCCGTAAGTTACAGCGGGATTACCCCGAACGCATGGAACCATGTAGCATGCACTTATTCATCCCCGGATCTGATCCTTTATGTGAACGGTGTGAAGGTAGCGAACAATACCGGCGTTGTTACATTATCTTCGAACACAAGGCCCTATACCATAGGGAGGGAAGCTTATGAGCAAAGCGGTCAAAGCGGAACAACTACTTTCAACGGTTCTATCGACGAGGTTGCTATCTGGGAAAGAGCGCTGTTGGAAGAAGAGATTCAGGAACACGTGAACGCCAGGCTTACCGGCAGTGAGACCGGCCTGGCGGCGTATTACTCGTTCGATGACGGCGCGGCGACTGATAATTCCTCCAATTCCAATCACGGTACGGTAAACGGCGCTACATTCAGCGAATATGGCCCCGGTTTTACGGCCGTGATTACACCCGACGACTCCGGCAACGGCAATGCCGGAGTGATAAGCGGCGTCTCTCTTGTTTGCGCTGTTTCGGACGGCAGCGGTAACGGCAATGAGGGGACAGTGGTCGGGGCTTCCGGGAAGCAGCTTGTTTCAGACAGCGCGGCGGGCAGGGACGGTATCGTGAACGGCGCTGTTGCCGGGTATGAAGGTATTATAACCGACGATACGGGCAACGGCAATGACGGCGCGGCTCAAGGCGTCGCGTCCGTTTTTCACCCGCGGGACGGGTCCGGCTATGTGTTTGACGGCGTGAGTGATTATGTTGAAATAGGCCCTTCCGGCATATTCTCTTTTTCCACGGGCATGGAATTTGACGGAGCGGACGACTATATAGATATATATGGCGATAACAGCCTGGCCGTTACGGCCGCGCTTACGGTTTCCGCGTGGATAAAGCATGACTGCGCTGCGAGCGGGCCGACTTCCAGTGGAGTGATAGCGTGTAAAGCCGGGCATGACAGTGACCTTGACGGCGATTACATGCTCAGGATGGCAGCCGGCAATAAACTCATGTTCGGCCTTTTCTCCGGCTCCTGGACCACTGTTACGAGCGCGGCCAGCGTGACACCCGGTGTATGGCACCACGTGAGCGGAGTGTGGGACGGCAGCGTGATGAAGATATTTATTGACGGCGCGCCGGACCCGAATACAACGGGTTTCAGTCCGGTCCTGTCAGCGAACGCGCATAACGTCACGATCGGGCAAAGGAGCCGGTTTGACAGCGACGCGGATTTCTGTTTTAAAGGCGGTATGGATGAAATAGCGGTCTATGCCAGGGCTCTGTCGCAGGAAGAGGTCCGCGGGCTGATGAACGCGCACCCGGCCGGCGGCATCGGCGGCCCGGCCCTTTACTACTCGTTCGAGGACGAGCTTCAGACCGAGTCTGTTATGGAGTTTGACGGAGCCGGTTATATCGATACGAACACGGATTTCAGCTGGTCGGCTGACGATGATTTCGCCATAGGGTTCCGGATCAAGCCGGATACGGTCTCAGGAACGCGGGGTGTGCTCGGGAAAGGAGAAGCCGGCGGATCAGGCGCGGATAACAGCGAATGGGCGTACTGTATCGAGGACGGAGCACTGATCTTTTATTATCTCGCGGCAGACGGTTCCGAAGAGATAACGCTTACTTCCGGCGTGGAACAGGGCAAATGGAGCCATTTCATGATGACCTATGATTCCGCGGAAAAGACCGCCAGGCTTTACAAAGACGGCGCGCTTGTTTCTACTGATGCGGACGTGGCCGACAGTTTAATGGACAGAGGCGCGCCGGTCATGATAGGCCATTCATACCGTTCCGGAGGCAGTTATTATTTCACCGGTAAGCTGGACGAAGTGACTGTTTTTAACAGGTGCCTGCCTGAAGAAGAGGTGCAGGCGGTTATGGACGCCAAACTGGCCGGTGATTACACCGGCCTGGCCGCGTATTATTCTTTTGATGACGGGACCGCCGCTGACAATGCCGATTTTATCGTGCTTGACAATTTGGCGGGCAGTGACCACGGTGTTGTGAACGGCGCTTCCAGCGGCCTTGAATATTTTCCTGACGCGGCGGACTTCTCAGGCAGCGGCAACGACGGAACAGTGAAAGACGTATACAGTTATCGTAATTATCTCTCGCCCGATGGCCTGAAACAGAATTACACGGCCCTGGAGTTCGCCGGGGACTATGATTACCTATATGGACCAGGCAATGACCCGTCATTAATGATCAATAATTACACGGTTTCAGTGTGGATAAGGCCTGACGGTAAGCCGGATGAGACATGGAAAGGTATTGTCGGGAAAAGGCGGAGGAATTTCAACATATGGCTGAACAGTGACGGGTTCATACATCACAGGTTCCATAACAATTTTTCCACCAACGCTGGAGCGCCGGATACGCCTAAAGGTTCCATAAAATGGGACGAATGGAACCATGTTGTCATAACGAACGACGGGATCACGGCAAAGACATACATAAACGGGCTGGAACAGGCTTCGGGTCCGGCCGGAGGCACTCCAATAGCTGATCCGGAGTATCTGTATATAGGCAAGAACCTTGACGGATCAGGCGGCCGGTATTTTAAGGGCGCTATTGACGAGGTGGCGATATACAATTATGCCATTTCTCCGGAAGATGTCCTGGCCCTCGGGTATGAGAAAGTTGACGCCGGAGCGGCCGGCCTTGCGGCGTATTATTCTTTTGATGACGGGACTGCTACGGACAATTCCGCTAATTCCAATAACCTGTTGATGTATAGCGGTCCTTATCCCGTCAGCGGATATTTTTCCGAGAAGGCTGCTGTCCCGTGCCCGGCGCACGTTCCGGAAGTCTCGTTCGACATTCATGATTATGAAGAGTATTTCGCGTTCGATTGGCCAGGGAAAAGGGACTACAGGACCGGTGGTGACGCGCCTTTCTTTGCCCAGCCGGAAGTCACGGGTGATTATACCGGCGCCACGGGCGGTTCCGCGATGCAGGCCGGGGCAATAGGCCACGGCGGGAAGAGCGTGATCGAGAAGACCGTGACCATACTTCAGGGGGACGTCAGTTTCTGGTGGAAAGTGTCGTCCGAAGCGGGCAAGGACTTTTTCCGGTTCTACGTGGATGGCGATGAACAGGCGGCGGTATCAGGAGATGAGGACTGGTCACAATGGTCAGGGACGTACTCTTCCGGCACGCATGTCCTGAGATGGGAATATGCCAAAGACGCTGATGACGTGCTGCCTGTGGGGTTGGATACCGCGTGGCTTGATGACCTCGAATACCTGAAGGTGGAAAGAGAAAGATATGACTTTACCGGCACGATAATGGAGCCGCTCGGGGACTGGCACCTTGGCGTGGGGAACGCGCGTTCCACCGCTTCTGATAGTGAGAACATCGGCGCTAACGGCCGCAGGTACATGACAAAGACAGTGACAGTCCTTCCGGGCATGGGGGAGCAGACCGTGAGTTTCCGGTGGTACATCAACGCGTACTACAAGAGCTGGCTCAGGTTCCTCATCGACGGCGTGGAACAGGGCAGGATCGCGGGTGTCAAAGGCGGGAGCGGCTGGTTCACAAAAGAATACACACTTTCCGAAGGCGTTCATGAGCTTAAATGGGATTATTATCAGTACAGCTCTACTTATCAATATTATTACGGCACGAACACCGGTTACGTGGATGATATCAATATACCCTGCGCTAATTGCAAAAAGCATACCTTTGATCTCTGTGAATTCCCGCCTGTTTCATTGACAGAAGCGCTGACATATCCCGCTGCGTGGGATATCAGCATGGACGCTCCGGTCAAGCCCCGTGAGATCCTGAATATCCGGATGGACGCGCTCGCGGAGGAGAGTGAAGAATTCAGGCTCGAGATGAGCCCTGAAGCGGACGATTATGATCCTGTGGAGCTTGAGATAGGCCTGAACCAGGTTGTCCCGTTGTTTGACCTTGAGATAACCGACGCGCTGCCGTTCGATCCGGATACTGTTGAGCTGAATGTCCTGCCCGTGGATGAAGTGATCGCGGCCATTACCATGGATGAACCGCTTTTGATATCAGAGGACGCCCATGGCTGGCACATGGATGAAAAGACCGTTACCATGGATTTTCTGGTGTTCGACGGACAGGATGATTATGCCGCTGTCAACGGATTAAGCGGAGACCTGTCCACAGGCGATGATTTCACGGTGACCCTGTGGTTCAACACAGCGTATACTCCCTCGGGTGACTGGTGCAATCAGATATTCTCGGCCAATACCTCTGGTAACGGCAACGTGTTCCATCTTAGCACAGGAATAGACGGCGGGATATACGTGAGTAACGGGACGATTTCCGGTGAATACGGCTCAGGGTACAACGACGGCGAATGGCATTTCCTGTCCGTATCTGTTACCGGTGGAGGGGTCGCGGATATCAGAGTGGACGACCGTGAAATCGCCGTGTGCGCGGTGGGTGAGATCAACTGGAATTCCGCTGCGAAATACAGCATAGGGCAGGAATGGGACAGTTCGACGAGTGATTTCTTCCACGGCTCGATCGATGAAGTGGCGGTTTACGATCGCGTCCTGTCCGGCGGAGAGAGCCACAGACGCCTGAGCGTTGGCGTGACCGGCGCAGAACACGGCCTTATCGCGTATTATTCGTTCGATGACGGCACTGCGGCGGATAACTCGGGCATGGGTAATGGCGGCGAGGTACATGGCGCTGTGCCCGGTTCCGGAGAATGCGTTATAGCGCCGGATATTGATTTTATTACCGGGCTTTCCGTGCCGGTCGTAACGGCGGTATATACCACAAAAAGCACCACGACTGTTGTGATCGAGGATAAAGAGACGACGAGGATAACCATCCTTGACCCGGCAACCCCGTTCGGTTATGCCGGGTTCCAGTCAGGCGGCATGCCGTTCTTTGTCCAGTCCGGCACTGTGCATGGAGGGGACTATGCCATGCAGGCCGGTCCGGTAGCAGCCGGCATGACCAGCGTCATGGCCAGAGAGTTCACTCTGGCGGAAGCGGGTTCGGTCAGTTTCTGGTGGAAAGTGTCTTCGGAGAAAGATCATGACTTTTTCAGATGTTACATAAATGATGGCACATACGACGTCCTGATAGCGGAGGTCTCCGGTAAAGACAGAGATTGGGAGCAGGTGACGTATCCGCTCGCCCCGGGCAGTTATACCGTAACATGGGAATATTCCAAGGATAACGATGATACCAGTGTCCCGTTCTTCCATTCAGGTGATGCCGGAGAGGATACCGCGTGGCTCGACGATATCGAGATGATCCAGAACGGCAGTGTTATCGAAAGCGAGGGGTTTAGCCAGTATGTGCCGGCAAACGCAATCAGCGTATATGTCAACGGAGAACTTATAAGCTATGAAGAGCTTGCGCAATATATAGTCGAAGGCGGGGTAACACGGGTCGATTCCGGGGATTTGACCGGCAATATACTGGCGGCCGGAAGCATAGATTTCACGACCAGGGGCTGTCCCGCGGAAATTTCCGGCGCTGTCACGGACGTGGATATCGCCTCCGGCGTCATGGTGATAGGCGGGTATACGGTAAAGGGGCCTTCTACCGTGCTTTTTGACGGTGAGAACATTGATCTTGCCCTGCTTTACAATAAGGTGCGGCTGGCTGAGATCACGGGCACGTTCGAGATAAAGACGCTGATGGCGTATGGCGGGGCTTATTCGACTGACGGGGTTTATCCCGCGGAATTCATCGCGCTTCTGGATGATACCATCGCGTTCGTGCCCGTGCCGTTAGCCTCACGCGCCTGTGTCCGGGTATCCGGCACAGTGGGATCCGTGAGCGCGTTCACGGATTCCGTCACCATAGACGGTGTGGAAGCGCAGATCCCGGATTTTCTGACCTTTAACGGCAAACGCATGAACACCGAAGAGTTCATCGCCGCCTTTGACAGCGTGCCGGACAGCCAGGCGGTAAAGACGCTTTATTCTTATGAGATATGGGATACGGAAGAAGGCCTGGTATTCGCCGAAGACGTGCTGGAAGTATACACCGTCTCCGCCGGACCGGCTTATATCAACGGCCAGATCGAGAACGTGGGCATCACAGCAGGGGTCATAAATATCAGCGGGGAAGACGTCGTCCTGTCCGACTCTTCGGTGAGCCCCTTTGGATACTCTTCTTCCGGCGATGCCGGGTTTTTTATAGACGGGACCGTGTCCGGCGGGTTTGTCCTTCGCACCGGTGATGTCGCCGGCGGAGAGATCTCTGTTCTTGAAAAGGATATCCATACCGACGAGACAAAAGTCCTGGAATTTGAATGGGGCCTGGAATCCGAACAGGCGGGAGATGTGTTCCGGTTCTATGTGGACGGCCAGGAGAAAGGCGCTATTTCCCGTCAGACTGTTCTTAATGATACTCCCGATGATTTCGAGACCGGGGCCGAGGGGTGGACGGATACGCGCACGTTCGTATGCAACGGGACCACTATCCTGGGCGGGTACCGGAATTTCGCGGGCATGTCAGTCAGCAAGACGTTCACGAATGTCCCGCGTGAAGGGGTCCGCATAAGCTTTGATTATTACTATATCGACAGTTGGAACAATGAGGACGCGTACCTGGAGATAAACGGTCAGAGGGTATGGACGCAGAGACATGCCTACACCTCAAGCGAGGGCGGATTGCTCGAACGAATACCCAACTGCGGCTACGGATACGCCGACTGGGTGCAGCACAGGGAGATCGTCTATGATAACACGGGCGGCTCCGGCACTCTGGTGCTCAGTTTTGGCTCCACATTAGACGAGTCCGCGTATAACGAGTCCTGGGGCGTGGATAACGTAATGATATCGCACTATATTCCCGTGGAAGAAACATTCCTGGTCACTGAAGGCGCGCATACATTGAGGTGGGAATACGCCAGGGACGGCGCCGGGGAATACACCGGCATGGGTAAGGGCTGGCTGGACGATGTGAGCCTCTACGATATAGCGCTTGACTTTAACGGAACGGACGATTACGCGGAGATACCCGATCTTGGCGGGATGAGCGGGTTCACTTTCAGCGTTTCGGCAATAACGGGTTTCTCGGATCCCGCTTCCGGCGACCGGACGCTTGTCTCTACCTTCGGCGGCACTCTCGGCGCTAATGAACTGACGCTTCAATGGGACGACAGCGCGGATGATCTCGTGCTGAGCGGTTATGATAGCTCCGGCACTGTGTTCAGTGTCTCCGCGGGTATCGGGTACGATGTTTCCGCGAGGCACGATTATGCCGTGACTTATGACGGCGCGATCGCCAGGGTGTACGTGGACGGAGCGGAAAAGGCGAGCCTCGCGGTTGTTCTTGATATCTCAGCATTCGGCAGCTGGCTTCTGGCAAAGAGGATAACCGGGGACGACTGGTTCCTCGGGTCCATGGACGAAGCCTTTGCGTTCAACCGCGTGCTGGAAGCGGATGAACTGGCCCTTATCCGCGAAGCAGCGGACCCGTCGATCCTGGCCGATTATTCGACCTCATGCCCGGGATGGTGGAGCATTGATGAAGGAGAGGGTAATATATTGAACGATAAGACCGTTTTTGCGAACAATGCCTCTGTCAGCGGTACCGCTGCCTGGGGTTATGATCTGTCCGCAAGTGACGATTTTACTCCGTCAACCTGGCGCAGTGTAACGGTTGACAGTGAAGAATATTCCTATTCCCGGGTAAAAGAGCTGGTGGACAGAGGCACTGTCAACGTGATGTGCGAGGTGGAACAGTCCGATGATTTTGAGGCAGGTGCCGAAGGATGGTCGGATGCCCGTACAGATATCTGTAACGGGACCACCATACTGGGAGGTTACAATAAATTCGGCAAAGACATCGCTGTCAACAAAGTATTCAAGGATATCACGAAAGGCCCGGTCACCATAAGGTTCGATTATTACTACATTGACACCTGGGAGAATGAAGATGCGTTCCTGAATATAAACGGCCAGAGGGTATGGACGCAGAGGCACACGAATTACACCAGCAACGAAGGCGGATTGCTCGAGGAGATATCCGGCTCGCCGTCATACGGGTATTCCTCTTATAAGGACTGGGTCCAGCACGTGGAAGTGGTCTATGATAACACAGGCGGCTCTAACACGCTGGACCTCGAGTTTAGCTCCACTTTGAACGAAAATCCGGATAACGAGTCATGGGGCATAGATAACGTGAAGCTGATATATCGGGGCGCCCTTGAGGTTGAACATACAGCCGGGGGATGGGTGTACGCCGATAACGTGATCAGGTTCCGGACCGCTGATGAATACAAAGACATGCTTTCCGGCGTCCTGCAGAAGGTCGACACGGATAAAAACAGGATCACTGTCGGCGGGCGCGACGTCATCATGCCGTTCGAGATATATGTTGACGGCTTAGCGGTAGAAGCGGACGATCTTATCCGCAGGCTCGAAAAGTTCGTGACCGCGGGTTTCAGTATGCGCGCAATGGACAGTCTTGAACTGGAAGAAATATCACATGGCATATACGCGGTGGCAGGCGACAGCATACGTTTTTATACGGTGAGTCCGCTCGAGGTATCATCGCTGGCCGAGGATATCAGCGCTTCCACGGAAGTGACCATCCGCTATGACATGGTGCTGGACGCCGGCGGCGCCTATTCGACGTCAATAATAGGGATAGACGCGATGACGGGAACGGTGGAGATCGAACAGGCTGACGGGACGTTGATCGCCACACAAGAGATACCCGAACAGGAGGTCATTGTCCTTGACGAGAGCGGACAGCGCCTGGCGCGCGTGACCGTCAGATACAGGGACATTGTGGATAAGACACAGTTCGTATACCTTTCCACAGGCGGTTTTACCACTGAGGTTGTCATCCGCGGCGGAGAATTGGTCTCTGCCACGGACCTTCCCGAAGGATACAGTGTTGTATATGACCAGGATACAGGGTTCGTGGAACTGATGTATGCCGGCGCGACAATGGATTCGGTCAAATTACCGGGCCTGGCGGTCCGGCTGGGCGCTTCCGGTAAAGTGGAGCTCGTGACAACAATACCTGAGACAGCCGAACTTGAAGTTGTCGGCGGCGGGAGCGGCGCGGCGTATACAATATCCAACACTTTCAGGAGAGGCAGGTTGTCCTGCACTACGGGAGCGGTGGATATCAACGGAGACGGAAGGTACGGCGACATAGACGAAGCGTACATGGGTTGGGCGATCGGCGCGTACTGCCGCGGCTGGGTCGATCTTACGGGCGACGGGAAGGTCGACCAATCGGATATTGACTTTTATGAAAGCATGACTCCTGAGGGCAGGAAGGACATCAACGGAGACGGTGTTACCGGCGGGGCCGACCTCGCGCTCCTTGAAGAGATGGCGCAAGGGGAGGCCGGCGTCTATTACGCGGCTGACGTCAACAGGGACGGCGTGCTGGATGATAAGGATATGGCGGATTATTTATGGGTCCTCAGTCCGGAAGGCAGGGAATATCTCGGGACTTCCAGCGACATGATGTTATATTATCGCTCGATAGGCGGGTTCAGGACCGAGATGCCCGTGACCGATATATATACAACTTCCCCGGCCGGATGGGCGCTGGAAAACGGTTATCTCCGGATGGACAAGGCGCCGGAAACGGATACGGTCGGCCAGCTCTTTTCTTTTGACGTCGAAGCCGCTGAAAGAGGCATGTATGAACTGGGCATATCCGCCCGTAACGCGTACCCGTTTAGCGAGGAAGGGAACGTAATAGAACTGAACATATACGTTGACGGGCAACTCAGCGCTTCAGGCGGTCTTACCATAGACAGTTTTCTTGAGGCTTTCCAGAAGAGCACCGCGGAAGTATATCTCCGGGAAGGGACTAACACTATCACCCTTATGGTCAGGGACCTGAACGGCGACGGCAACGCGGCTACAAGAGGTATATTGCCGGCCGGCATGCCGTTCGGATACGGCGTCGGCCTTGAGATCGAGAATATCTATTTCGAGAAAGGGTATAACCAGATCCTGGACAGTGACGCGGATAACGTAATAGAGAAAGCCGAGCTTCAGGAATTTCTGGCCCTTGACAGGCTGCAGACCGGCAAGACCATCCTGCCTGACGACACCAGGTCCGTTATGGTCGGTGGCATGATCTATTCCATCCTGGAAGACGGCGGGAACATCTATTTTAGTGACGGCTGGTCCACATATGCCTGTAACCAGACGGAAGACGGTCTTATGGTCACGCTTGATGAGGGGGTATCTTACAGGGTGTCTGCCGGTTCAGGCGAATATATAGTCACGCGGTCAGATGTACCCGTATCCGTGAACGCCGATGCAAGACTCCTGACCCTGAACGGCAGGAATTACATATTCGAGGAAACCGCTGAGCACGGCATGTTCGAGGTGACGGGCAGTGAAGGGGAGATAACCGATCGCAGGCCGTACTGGGTAAAAATCGGTGATACAGCTTATTCCATTACGTTCAGCGGCGAATACAGCACCATGAGCCTGATACCCGTTTCAGAGACGCTGCCGGACATCAAGATGTCTCTTAACGGCAGGATATACCGCTACAGGTATGATGACGGGAAGCACATGATAGTGCTTGAAGGCCGCGAATATGAAGCTGAACCGGTCCCGGGTGAGGATGTATATGCGGTTACACTGGATGATAATAAAACGCTGGAACTCATGTTCATAGACGGTGAACCATGCCTGTGTGATACCGTCGGCGTCATAAGTGAAGAGGTCCCCATAGGCGAGGTTCTTGAGATATTCAGGGTAGACCCGCTTGAGGGAGAAACCGAACCCGGGTCATCCATGTACGTGCGTGTCATGGAAAATGACAGCCCCGTTCATCCGCATATTTTCCGTTACTGGGATACCGGGACAGCCGCTACGGTAGTTGTCATGTCCGGATTTGAAGGAGACTCTGAGGTCGTTGTGATAGACGGTATCAGGTTCAAGATCAAACCGGATCAACTGGGGAACGTGTATCTGGACAGGGAACAGTTCGAAAGCGTGTCGATCTACGATCAGATGATCACGTTGAACGGGATAAATTACTGCGTGACGGATAACGGGGACGATACGTTCACGTTCCGGGACGAGATCGGCAGCCCGCCGTATTTGAGCAGTTTTGAGAGCGCGGCACCCCCGCTCAAACCCGTGGTCCGGATCAACGGTGTTGACTATTCGATCATGGTAAGCGGTCTTACCGGCCGGCTTACGCTTACCGAGAAAACAGAGAATATTTCCACGGACAAACTGGGCGGCATAGAGACGTTGAGCGGGGAGTATATCGTTACAGTATCCACCGCGCCCGGCATATTCGGGTTCACGGATCCGGAAGGCGCTACCATCTGGAGCAGCATAGATGACAGCGCGGTCAAACGGCTGCAGCTGGGGGATGAGAATTTTGTGCTGGAGGTTTCCACGGGCATGCAGCTCCGGCATCCGAAATACGTCAACGCGGTAGAGCTGTATGGCGACATCAACGAGGACGGGAAGGTCGACGCCTTTGACATAACGGCATTTGACATGTTCGCCGGATATTACAGGGATGTCAACGGTGACGGCGCTGTCAACGCGTTCGACGTTACCAGCCTTGAAAAGCTTATATACCTTCAGAAGACCAGGTTTATAACACCCCAGAACATACAGGATTATGGATCGGCCGCGGATATCAATCTGGATTCGGCGGTTGACGTAAAAGACGCCACTGATCTGTACAACGCCGTGATGTCCGCGTCTGACATCGACCTCTTGCAGTATGTCACGCTACTGAATGACAAGTATGCTTTGACCGGCGCGGACGGTGATCACGTACTTGAGCTGATAGAGACCGGCGCGGCAGGGGATCTCACAAGGGGGCAGGAGTACCAGGTCTGGTATGACAGCCAGAGCGGGGTATATACCGCGGTTCTGGAAGGCGGGTACACTACTACCTTTGAGCCCGATGATATTTATTACGCGACAAACCAGTTTGACGTCGAGATGATGGAAAGTATCCTGAGGGATATCGACCTTGGAAAGGTGCTTCAACCTTATATTTTACAGCCGGCCGATGTCAATAAGAACGGGTTCCTTACCGGAAGGGACGCAACCGACCTGCAGGATGCGTTTGAGATAAGGCGAGTATGGGCGGACCATTTCGGTGTATCAGTGCCCATTACAGCCGCCGCCATGGGAACAGGGCTTGAAAATCTTATCTTTACCCGCATGCAGGAAATACAGGTGTCAGAAGAGTTCCGTGAAATGTTCGAGATCACGCCGGAGAAGATATCCCGGGCGGACATAGACAAGAGCGGTATTATTGACAGCGAGGATATCGCGATATTCGAACATTCCCTGAACAGGTATCCTTATCTGAGTTATTACGGGGATATGAACTCTGACGGCTTTCTGGACATGGAAGACCTTTTAATCGCGGGGACTGAGATGATAGAGGCCGAGGCGGCGGAGACACCCGGGTTTGAATCCATGAGAAACGTTGATATTAACGGCGACGGGGTATTCAGCCGGCTTGACATAGAGATACTGACCCGGGCCCTGCGTTATCATGTCAGCCTGGACAGTGACGAGGACGTGGATCCGACCGATATATGGCGTATCCGCGAGATCAAAGAATATGTTGACCTTGCGGTCACCAGGCAGAATGAGCTTATATTTGCCAGACGCGGGGGGAACAGGGCCGCGCACTTCGGCGGCGAGAGGATCAGATTTAACGGCAGTGAGTTGTTCGTGGATATTATGGATACCGGGCAGTTCGTGTTCCGTGACGATCCGGGGAATATTTACAGATCTTATACGGGTATGGATTTTGTGGTGGTAGACGGCGTGATCGCGGATGTGCTGATCGATGAGTCGGGCAGGGTCGTGCTGCGGGAAAAGCATGACGTAAATGAGCCTTACATGGTGAGCGAACACCTCGCCGATGAGGTGATCATGCTTAACGACAAACTGTATTATGTGATCCGGGACAGGAAAGCGGGTACATTGACCGTAACGCGTGAAGAAGAGGTCATCATTCTCATAGAGAACACTGAGAACAATCTGAGCCAGACAATCGAGATCGACGGCAGGGATTACGTGGTATACGAAGGTTCGGGGGAAGACGAGGGCCGGGTCATGTTTGTCTATAAGGAGGACGTCAGCCGCAGGCTTTCAGACCAGATGATAAAGCTGGAAGGCGTAACTTATAGCGTAGTGAACCACGGGGACGGCACATATACCTTCACGAGCGGCCCCGAGACCCGCACGAACATGAAAGGAGACATGAGAGTGATGCTCGGCGGTGTCATATACGACATAAAAGAAGACCTGTTTACCGGCAGGCTGCGGCTGGTGGAAACCCACAGATCCAGCAGCGACCTGTGCGGACAGGTGATAGAAGCCGACGGCAGGACGTATGAAGTAGAGCCCAACTTTGACGGGACGTTCCTTTTCCGCGAGATAGAAAAAGTGACTCCGACAGGCGTCACGGCCACGAGCGTGATAAGCAAGAATGATATGAGCCAGGGGGATCGGCCGTATTATCTGCAGACCAGGCATACGGTCCGGCTCGGGGGCCGGGAATACAATGTTATCCGTGATTTTGATACCGGCAGGATAAAGCTGGAAGAGGACTATCAGGTGGTTATGACGCGGTATGATCCGGTCACGGCAAAAGAGGAACTGGTGCTGTGGACTGAAAAGTTATGGCATAAGCTGGATGCCAACGGTAATCCGGTGTATCGCTCAACACCGGATGGAATGATGCCGGATATCATAAAGGTATTTTATGAAAGGGCCGTTCCGGTAAATCTGGACGCCTCCGGCATATTCGACATAGGCGGAGTGCGGAGCGATGAATACGGGAATATAACACTGGACGAGGATTTCGGCCCCTATCGCCAGGCATTGACCCTGAAACTCTATGACGGCACACTCCATCATAACCTGTGTGATGTGAACACTTCCTGTTACCAGAAAGTGGACCTGTCTTCGTTCGATGATCAGCAGGGCTATTTTCGCGAGGCCGTTTCGGACACGATCGTTCACGGCGATTTCCGCATAGCGTATGATCCCGGGAGCGGACGCATGACCCTGACGGAAAAACACAAGGTCAGCGTTACGCTGTTCGGCCAGCTTATCGAGATCGAAGGCACCCCGTATGAAGTCGTCAGAAATTATGACGGGAGCATAACGTTCCAGGACATCGTGTACTCGTCGAAGAGATATACCAGCAACCCGGTGCTTAACAAGGTCTATATCGAAGGGCATACATATGACGTGCTGGTCAGCCCGTATACCCAGGAGATAAGGCTTATCGAGGAGCATCCCAGGGTGAGCGAGTATCTGAACGACGGTGAGATCGAGGTGGGCGGCCGGGTGTTCATTGTTACAGCCGACCCTGAAGGCTTTTTCACGTTGAAAGACGCCTCAGGCGATCCTGACAGCGCTGAAGAGATACTTATTCCCGGCGCGTTCAGCAAAGTGACCCGGCAGAAAGATATAATCTCCGATTGTATGGGTTTTGACGGCAATGATCACATCGAACTCAGTGATATGGATTACATAAAAAGAGGTGAGGCCGGCGAGTACGCGGTAGCGATGTGGGTGAATTGCGCGAGGAATCAGGAGTCGTTCATATTCGGGGACTACGGGGGTGTTTGGGAACACAACAAATGGATCCCGAATAACGGGGTTATGATCCAGACCACCGGCAGCGGATACCTGCAGGTGGACAGAACCGGTCAGGCTACCTCGACTTATAAACTGCCTGTCGGCACATGGACCCATTTGTGCCTTGTGCAGGATTCCGGCGGCAGGGACCTGTACGTGAACGGCGAGTTTTACCAGCATCTGACGGATACGGTCAATACGGATACGGACGATATAGAGTATATAGGCAGGTATCCCGGCGGCGGGAAGTATTTCAGGGGTTCGATCGATGAACTGGCCGTATTTGACCGGGCGTTATCGCCGGAAGAGATCAGGACCGTTTTTAAGTATGACGTTGCCGGCACGGAAGCCGGTCTTGCCGCGCATTTCCCGTTTGACGGCGGTAAAGCGCGGGACAATACCGGGAAGTCAACCTCGGGCGTGATATACGGCGCCAGAGGCGGCACGGTCGCGAGGACGATACTGGTGGATTACACGCTGCTCAAACCCCACGGGTATGTGGAAGACGCGGGATATGTGTATGACGCCTCTGTTCTCAGTAAAGGCACTGCGGAAAGAGCGGACATCAACGGTGACGGGATCGTCAGCGTGGATGACCTGACGCAACTGAGATACGCGATAAACAGGATGGCGGGCGTGGATATAACAGGTGACATGTACGCGGATCAGGCTGATATGGATAAGATGAACGCCGTTATCCAGGGGATAGAGAACGGCCGGCTTCTTGCGCCGGAGGAATATTACCGCGTCGATGTCAGCAGCGACGGTGTGGTTGACGAACAGGACTGGCGGATGCTGGAAGACGCGTTTGCCAGGCTGTATCTGGACCGGGATATTAATCTTGACGGGAACATAGATCACGGAGACTGGGAAATGTTTACCGCGGAGTATTCCACGGCGGCTGAATATGACGGTGTGTTCACCACAATAGCCGTTCCAGCGAGGGGCTTCAGCGGAGAGGCCTTCTTTACATCCGGGGATATCACAAAAGCCGCGAATATCAAACGGTTTATGGAGCTGGGAGTGGGTTACGCGCTTCCAGCTCAGATGGGGATATACAGCACCGGTTTCGAGGTGTATGACGGCACGGATCCCGGACTCCTCGGGCGATATGACGTGACAGGTGACGGCATGGTGGATAAAAGGGATCAAAGCATGATACATGAGACGACTGTCAGGCTATCAAAATATGATATCAACGGTGACGATGTTGTGAACGGAGCGGATCTCTCGGCATGGGACTCTCTGGAGGCTTTTCAGGAAATGACCCTGGGATATGACCTGGAAGATATTTCCACGGCCGATCTTGCGATAAGCGGTATTGAGGACTGGAATACGGGCCAGGACACGGTCGATGGATCCGATCTTGACAGGTTTTACGATATAAGCGGATACAACCCGGTATCGGAACAGTTTAAAACATATGACGTTTCCGGCGACGGCAGGATCAGCGCCCTGGACCTCAGCTATATAAGCAAGGTCGTTGGCCAGAATGAAATAATCTTTAACTGGATACTGCCGCTCCTTCAGGACAAGCTTGACGTTGAATGGAGCGCGGATCCCTCCGAAGCCGGATATATCCTTGACCATATAGACGAGATGGAGAGCCTGCTGCTGCGCCCTGTCTGGGACGGACGTTATTCCACGTCGTGGGCGGATGTCGATCTCGACGGTGTCATAGACGCCCGCGACCTCGCGATGTATGAAGTGCTTTATGCCGACTATATGGATCATTCCGGTGTTCCGCAGAAACTGGATGTGAATGAGAACGGGGCCATAAACAGCTCTGATCAGGAGCGGATAGGCCATGTTGCCGGGTATCTCGAGACGCTTGACCTTTACGGCGGGTCCGTGGCGTTTGACATGCGCGGCGCCCTGGCGATGAAGGCCATGCTCGATGTGTTCGAGACGGGGGTCCATGCGGCAGGGATCTATACGACCGCCGGTGAGTACACGACAGGCAGGATGTATCTGGGCGATATCCTCACTATTATGCAAAGCGCGGATTTCGACAACGACGGGATGTTAAGCACGTTCGATCTTGCCAGGTTCAACGATTCCCTTGAAGCGGAAGGTTTGAGAGAGAGTCTGGGCATAACAGGGAAACCGGACCTGTTCGTTGATACAGCCGGTGACGGCAATCTTGACGTGGATGAATCGGCGCTGGCAGCCGCGGCGGGCAGTGAATGGGCGGCTTACGGCCCGTATGACATCGATGTCTATGGGTACGCCGATTATGACGTCAACAGGGACGGCGTGGTCGATGATAAGGATCTCGAAAATATTACAGCGGCATACAACGCTTTTCCGGGTTATGATATAGCCGGATATGCCGCGATCGACATGAACGGTGACGGCAGGATAGATCAGGACGATCTCTCAGCCGGGCCTGACGGCGCGGTAAACTCAGCGGATCTCGCCTTTCTGGAACTGGGTGAATATTACCAGAAACTGGCGCACACTATCACTGATGACGATATTGTTGCCTCGGACATCGTCAGGGACCAGGCTTCGGGCGGGCTGGTTGTCCTTGACGAGGAAGATTATCAGGCCATACAGCAGAACCTGGCTTACGCGCGCGACGTGAATAATGACTTTGTGAACAAGGCTGTGGCGGAATTGTCGGCGGAAGACTATGATCTGCTGATGGATATAGTCAAGACCGGCGGCATGAGTTCCGATGAAGCCCTGTCCCAGGGGCTTATCCGTCTGGATATGAACGGTGACCTTAACCTGACATACGCTGACCTTCAGGTCACTGAAGGCGGTATCGATTCAAGCGACATATACGCGGTGCGGGCGGCATATGACATTTTGAACGTTCATGGCATGACACTGGAAGAGCTGCGCAAAGTGGATCTGAATTATGACGGCATTATCAACAACGCGGACTTTGGAAAGTTCAAGACGATCGCCGCCACGCAGGACCTCACTGCCGTGGATGGCTCGGGCAATTCGGCGGTAAGACAGAATATCGAAAGGATAAGCACCATGCAGGTGCATGGCGCGCTGATACCCTTGAGGTGGATAACGGGAGCGGACGTTGACGAAAGCGGCGTTATAGACCAGGCGGATGAGGACCTGCTTATAAGGTCCATGAAATACCGCCAGGACGTGAACCTTGACGGTATCATCGACGGGAACGACATCCTTGCCGTGCATGAAGTGATAGAGACCTGCGCCAAGGGCTTCAAAGCCGAAGAGATCATTGCCGCGGATCTTAATAAGGATAATTCGGTGGACGAAAAAGACCTTATTCTCATCACACAGGCTGTTACCGGTATTCACAGGTATGACATAAATAATGACGGAACGGTAAACGCCATGGATATCCTGGGCCTTTATGACATGATGGGGATCGATCCCGCGGATGTAATGGGAGCACAGGCGGACCAGGCCGCGGAGATCCTGTCCTGTGTCTATTCGACACAGTATGCCGGGGAAGCCCTGGCATATGTGGGCGTGATAGAAGCGTTAAGAAAGGCAATGGCGGAGATCCGGGCTTTTGCCCTGGACATGATCGGACTGATGGAACCGGAAGACGTGAGGATAGACGAGATCGAGCAGGGCGTGAACGCTGGATGGGAAAGGTTCACGGGTATCTATTCCAGCGTAATGGATGAATATGGTTTAAAACCGGAAAAAGAACTTACTGATATCGAGATGATCGAGGAGTATGCGCGGACCATTGAGGATATGAACGCGGGAGCTGTTTCCGCCAGCCGGGCATCCAGGGCGAAGAATCTGGTGGAAGTCGCGGAGGGTCTGCTTCTCACGTGTGAGGCCATCCGGGCAAGCGTGTTCTCAACAGGCACGCCGGATGAGATCGCTTCAGTGGAAGGAGTTTATTCATCCGCGTTGACGGAGCTCGCCGGGCTGACGTCTTTCGCGGAAGAGCTGAAGAACGCGGAAATTCAGGCGCAAACCGCTGTTTCCAGAGTGAACGCGCTGCAAGGTAAAGCTGAGGGGTACCTTGATCTGGTGAGCATGATCGATGACGTCCGGATAAAAGAGTCGCTGTTGACTCTGGCGGAAAACATCGAATACGAGGTGTTTGCATACCTGTCGCAGGTGAAAGCCCTTAAAGCGGGATATTCTGAAAATACGGTCATAAAGTCATACGATACAGGGTTGATCGGAACGCGCGGGGATATTCAGGATATTGTATCCCGCATAAGACTGGAACTCATGAAGTCCGGTATGGCGGGTATCCGGACGCCGGATTCGGATGAGGAAACTATCGGGTCCCTCTACGCGATAACGCGTATGGATGAAGTGGTGGACGGCGCTAAAATGCTTTCCGCTCAGGCCATAAGCCTCAAAGCGATGGAAAAAGACATAGAGTTCATCTACGGGCTTTATGACGCCTGTTTTGAAAGGACACCTGCCCGGGAAGAGATGAAGGCCGCTCTGGAGAAACTGCTGGACGCGGACGGGGCCGATCATGTTGACAGGGTAAACCTGGCGGCGGAGATGTTCACTTCAGAGGAATTTTGCGGGCAGCAGATGACAGAAGGTCTGTTCATGCTCAAGCTCTACAGCGTATTTATGGGAAGGGAAGCGGAATGGGAGGATATCAGTGATCTTGTGGATGCGCTGTTTACCGGGACCATAACGGAGAAAGAGGTCGTGGACATGTTCGTCAGGGCCGCCCGGGTCAGGGAACTCATGGCAGCGGACAGCGATATGCTGGAGGATTTCGAGTTCGTGTGGATGGCCTGCGAGACCTTTATGCCTGGCGCCTATACTACGGGGACGCTTCTTTCCTACCTGTCAGCCGTCGAGACCCGCGCCATGACCAGGGCTGAGATGGTATATGATATCGCCGGCATAACCGACCCGGCGAATGCGAACGCACTGGATCACGGTATCCTGCACGGGGAATATCCGGGCATACTTGATTCAGGCAGAAAACTGTTGACGGATAAGGACGCCGTGTTCACGGATCTGGGTATCGGGGGAAGAGATCTTATCAATATCTTTCTGGATATCGACGACGTTCTTGATCAGGGAGAGGACGCGCTTCGGCTGGACGTCTGCGCTGAGACCGTGAAGACCCTGGTCACAGGCGCGGCTGTTCATATCGAGGGGATAGAAGATGACATAAAAGGCGCTGTGACGGCAGTTCTCGCGGGCGAGTATAACGCGCAGGCATCGATACTCGGGATGGCAGAGGAACGTGTGGCGCGGGTTAAGGGCATTGCCGATATGATGGAAGATATGTTCCCGGCCGCCGGGGGGGAAGAGGGTCAGACGACCACTGAGGACGTGCTTGAACGGATGATGGCCGGATGTCACAAACTGTCAAAGGCTGCCGGCCGTTTGACTGACATGAAAGAGTCGCAGCAGGCCTCCATGGACGCCGCGGCGTATCACACCGTCATGAAAGAGGCGCTGATCTTCCAGGCAATGGCGGCGCGGGAAGCGACAGGTACGCTGACACAGGCCTTTTCGGATAAGTTTATGGTCCCGGATGAAGAAAAGTCCGGGTTAAGGGATCTTTATAACGGGATATTACAGAACATAGATGAGAATACGCGCGCCCTGGCCCGGGCGGAAGCGGCTGTGGCCCAGGGCGGTTTATGCGCGGAGAACGCGGACCGGCTGGCCCGGGCGG
>DAOVKF010000201.1 GCA_030631915.1 Candidatus Omnitrophota bacterium | reverse complement strand
CGATCTGGCAAGAGATAAACTGAACCGGCTGGAGAAGTTTAGGTTCTTCGAGACCGAGCTGGGAGGTACAGCCTTAATTGTATCAAGGACAGGCTATACAGGTGAAGAGTTTGGCTACGAGCTCTTTCTGCATCCCTCAAAAGCCCCGGAGTTCTGGAACCTGATTCTTGAAGCCGGAAAAGATGAAGGAGTTAAACCCGTCGGTCTGGGTGCCCGGGATTCTTTAAGGATAGAAGCGGGGCTGCCGCTGTACGGTCATGAGCTTGCAGGGCCCCTTAACCTGTCTCCAATCGAGGCCGGCTTCGGTCCCTACGTCAAGTTTCACAAACCCTATTTCATTGGAAGAAGAGCGCTTTTCAATAAAATGGAGTCCTTGAAGATGGCGGTGGTGAGATTCAGGATGGTTTCAAAAGGGGTGCGCATCGCGAAGCAGGACGATCCTGTAGTAAGCGGCAGGACCCAGCGAATAATCGGTTCTGTAACGAGCTGTGCCGTGGACCAGAACGGCATACAGGTCGGCATGGCCTGCGTTGATAAAAAGTTTTCAAGAGAAGGTATTAGAATTGGGATAGTTCCCGGTGTTCATGGCGGGAGGGAAAGATCCAGGCCCCTGGGAGATTTGACCTTTGGCGACAGGTTCCCCCTTCACGGAGAGGCTGTTGTGCTCAGCCGTTTTCCGGATAGGGATCATTTTTCATAAACAGGAGGCTCAGTATGGCCACAATCAAACCGTTCAGGGCGCTGCGTCCTGTTCCTGAAATAGCGGAATCGGTTTCAAGTGTTCCTTATGATGTTGTTGATACTGCCGAGGCCCGCGCCCTGGCTGAAGGAAACCGCTTAAGTTTTTTACATGTAATCCGGCCCGAGATTGATCTCCCGGAGGGCACCGGTCTTTATGAAGATGCTGTATATGAACGGGGGGCAGAAAACTTTAAAGGGCTCATTGAGGCCGGCCATCTCATACAGGAAGATGAACCGGCTGTATATGTTTACAGACTGGTTATGGAGGGTCATGAGCAGTCGGGAATAGCAGCCTGCTGCCCGGTGGATGAGTACGATAACAACGTTATTCTCAAGCACGAGCATACCCGCAGGGAAAAAGAGGATGACAGGGTCAGGCACATGCTCGCGATTTCCGCGCATCAGGGGCCGGTGTTAATGACATACAGAGGGACCGATAGAATAAACGCGCTCGTGAACAGAGAAGTCAGTGAAGAACCTTTATACGACTTTATCAGCCGGGACGGTATCAGGCACACAATCTGGCGGACAAGACAGAAGGGAGAAATTGTAGAGGCTTTTAAAAGTGTGCCTTCTATATATATTGCGGACGGCCACCACAGGGCCGCGGGCGCCAGCAGGGTCAGACAGGAAATGTTAAGAAAATATCCGGATTCAAAGGGTGATGAGGAGTTTAATTTTTTTCTCTGCGTGTTGTTTCCGGACGAACAGATGAGAATACAGCCCTATAACAGATACGTAAGCGATTTAAACGGATTGAATGAGGATGATTTTTTAAAAGCAGTTGGAAAACAGTTTGATGTGTCGGCAGGAGCAGAACCATCGAACAAAGGGTTTATCGGCATGTATCTTGACGGTAAATGGTATGAGCTGCGTATTCGAGACAGTGATACGGATTACTCCGATCCTGTCTCCTCACTGGATCTCAGCAAATTTCAGAGGGATCTCCTGGGTCCAATACTTGGTATAAAGGACCAGAAAAGCGACAGGCGCATAGATTTCGTGGGCGGTTCAGAAAGCAGG
>DAOVKF010000102.1 GCA_030631915.1 Candidatus Omnitrophota bacterium | reverse complement strand
GTTTTGACGGCACGGCCATGTATGAAAAAATGAGCGGGTACTTCCGCGGCCACCCGTAACCCGCGCTCTGCGCCCTCCACGCGCGACTTGCGCCCCGGTAGTGATAACGAATTATCTTGAATTCGGGTTTTACCTGTGCTATAAAAAATAACCGACGTGTAACCCGCGCCTGGCCTTTGATCTGAACCTTGACCCGAACCCGATTGACATTATGGCATATCAAGTATTGGCCCGGAAATACAGGCCTCAAAATTTCGACGATATAATCGGTCAGGAAGTCGTAGTAAGGACTTTGAGGAACTCGATCGTTCAAGGGAGAGTGGCTAACGCGTATATCTTCAGCGGACCGAGAGGCGTTGGCAAGACCTCGGCCGCCCGCATTGTCGCAAAGACGCTTAATTGCAGTAACCCCGCGGAAAACGGCCCGTGTAACCGCTGTGTTTCATGTGAGGAGATCACCCGGGGGAACAGTATGGACGTACTCGAGATCGACGGCGCTTCAAACAGGGGTATAGACGAGATACGGACCCTCAGGGAGAACGTGAAGTTTTCCCCGTCCAGAGGCAAGTTCAGGATCTACATCATCGATGAGGTCCATATGCTCACCACGGAGGCCTTTAACGCGCTTCTGAAGACACTGGAAGAGCCCCCCGCTCATGTCAGGTTCATATTCGCCACTACGGAAGCGCAGAAAGTCCTGCCGACGATCATGTCCCGTTGCCAGAGGTTTGATTTCAAAAGGATACCGCCGGCTTTGATGTTCGAGCGGCTGATGATGATCGGTGAAAAGGAAAAGATCTCGATTGACGAAAAGGCGGCTCTTTTAATAGCCGGCAGCGCGGATGGCAGCCTGAGAGACGCCATTGTCATACTCGACCAGATGGTGTCTTTTTCCGATAAAAAGATATCGACCGATGATGTCCTGGAACTTCTGGGCATGATCCACAGGGACAGGATATTCGATCTGTCAGATGCCGTTATACTGAATGATCCCGGCCGCGCTGCGCGTGCGCTTGACGGGCTGATAAGCGGAGGCAAGGACCCGGTCTTTATCGCGGACAGCCTTATAAGGCATTACAGGGACCTCATGATACTGAAAACGGCGGGGTCTCCCACATCGGATATGACGTTTACCGGGGATGAACTTGTAAAGATGAGACAGCAGCAGGAAAAACTGTCGCTGGAGGAGATACTTTATATATTACAGAACCTTTCCCATTGTCTGAACCTGATGAAGGGCTCGATGTTCAGCCGCGCGCCTCTTGAGATAACCCTCATAAGGCTGGCAGGGAAAGGCGATGTGCTGTCCATACCCGGGATCCTTGACAGGTTAGAGGAACTGGGCAGGGGCGGCTCAGGGGATGCCGGTGAGACGGAAAGGAACATCGTTCCGGAGTCCGCCGGAGTGGATTCAGACAGTGAAAGGGGCCAGTGGAAAACAGTGCTGGCTTACATAAAGAACAAAAAGATGTCAGTGTTCACTTCACTCAGTGAGGGTAAATTGGTAGAATTCAATAACGACAGGGTGGTTATCGGTTTCGGGCAGGACGATGCGTTCAATAAGGAGGTCCTGGAGACCGGTAGCAGCAGAAGCCTTATTAAAGAAGCCGTCTCAAGCGTTCTGGGGGCGTCCCCGAGACTGGAGTTCAGGCTTCTTGAGTTCCTGGGGGGATCCGCCGCAGGGGCCCGGAGGGACGAAAAGAAAAATAACAGAACACCGGAGGCCCTGAAGCCGATCATAGGAAAGGCAATAGACGTCTTCGGCGGCCGCATAGTCGGGAATTTCAGGGAGGAAACCGGGTGAATAAAGCTTTTCCGGGAGTCATGCGCAAGCTTATCGAGGAGTTCGGCAGGATGCCGGGCATAGGCGTCAGGTCGGCACAGAGGCTGGCTTTCTATGTATTGCAGTCTTCCCGGGAAGATGTAGCCTCGTTAACGAACTCCATACGCGAGGTCAAGGATAATGTCAGGTTCTGCGGGGTCTGTAACAATCTGAGCGAGGGTGAACTTTGTTCCATATGTTCGGACCCGTCCCGGGACAGGTCGAAGATATGTGTTGTCGAAGGGCCGAGCGGGGTCATTGCCATGGAAAAAGGCGGGGTATATCGCGGAGTCTACCATATCCTTCTGGGCGCGCTTTCCCCCATAGACGGGGTGGGCCCGGATGAGCTTAAAATAGGGGAACTGGTCCGGAGGGTAAAGAAAGAGGACGTCAGTGAGGTGATCATCGCGACGGATTTTACTACTGAAGGCGAGACAACCGCGCTGTATCTTTCAGAGGTCCTGAAGCCTTTTAACGTCAAAATTTCACGTCTTGCCCGGGGTGTTCCGGCGGGTGCCGTGCTGGAATACGCGGATGTGGCGACCCTTCAACGGGCGTTCGAAGAACGAAGAGGAGTTTAAGGTGCAGGGGTCAGCGCATGACCGTCCCGCCTGCGATTGCTCTTGACTCGCGTTTTATTATCGTTATAATTACTTTTATGGCGGTATAAATTGGTTCGTTTCAGGTCTGTGTTTTCAAGGAGGTAACAGATGGGGATAATGGAAGCCGTAAAAAAGGGTTTCGCGGAAACATCGAAACTCATGAATCTGGTTCTGGTATTTTTTGCCTTTAACGTTGTGATAAGTCTGATCAGCCTGCCCATGACCAATCCGGCCAATGCGGGCAACCCCGGGATTATGGCGGTATCCATAATCTCAAGCCTCCTGTTTTTTCTTGTTTTTATTTTTCTGCAGGGCGGTGCCATGGGGACCGTAAAAGATCGGATAAAGACCGGGTCCGCAAGTCTCGCGCAATTCACCGCGTATGGCCAGAAATTTTATTTCCGCATACTGGGCCTTTTGCTTATTTATGTTCTTATGGCCGTAGGCATTATACTGGTGCTGGCCCTGATAAGCGCCGGGGTGTTGCTTCTGGGCGATAATGTCGCGACAAGAAGCCTGGTCGCGGTTATCGTGACCATCGCGTCGGCAGGCATTGTCACTTTGCTTGTTTACCCGGTATACAGCATCGTTGTGGAAGATATCGGGTCTGTTCAGGCCCTGAGAAAAGGGATTTTAGTGGCCAGAAATAATTTCGGGAAGACTTTTGGACTGTTCGTCGTTTTGCTGCTGATAAGCCTGGTGATCTCGCTGGTAATAGGCTTTTTTACGGGTCTTGTTACTATCCCTCTCGGCGGGCAGGCGGGCAGGGTGGTATTGGCCATTGTAAATGCGGCTGTCCAGTCATATATACCCATAGTAATGATGGTTGCGTTCATGAGCTTTTACCTGTTCCTTATAGAAGAAAAAGGGAGTGCTCAGCCAGAGCCTCAGGCAGGCCCCGGCGACAGCCCGAACTCCGAAGAATAAACAAGAAAGCGCCCGGAAAAAATGGGGACAGTCCCTTCAGGGACAGTCCCCATTTTTATTGAACCCCCTTCCCCTTGTCCCGCCGGTATGCTATAATAAGCCGGTTTTTCGTTTTTCAGTCTGCAAGCATTCGATGTACCATATAATCAGGAGGTTGTAATGAAGCGCAAGATGGTCCCTCACAGCGGAAACAGCGCTGTATCGCATGTAGCGCACGCTACCAACGAGGTCATAGCCATATATCCCATCACCCCGTCCTCTGATATGGGAGAGATAGCGGACGCCAAATCCGCGAGGGGAGAGAAGAATATATGGGGGACGACCCCTCTGGTGGTCGAGTTGCAGTCCGAAGGAGGGGCTTCGGGCGCCGTTCACGGGGCGTTGACGACCGGGGCCCTGACCACGACCTTTACGGCGTCACAGGGGCTTCTTTTGATGATACCGAACATGTACAAGATAGCCGGAGAATTGACCCCCACGGTGTTTCATATCGCCGCCCGCGCCATAGCATGCCAGGCGTTGTCGATCTTCGGCGACCATTCCGATGTAATGGCCACGCGCGCCACGGGCTGGGGATTACTCTCTTCCGGAAGCATACAGGAGGCCATGGATTTCGCGCTTATCTCTCAGGCGGCCACCCTGGAAGCGAGGATCCCGTTCCTTCATTTTTTCGAGGGCTTCCGGATATCACACGAGATACAGAAAATAGAGGAACTGACGTTTGACGACATGCGTGCCATGCTTGACAAAAAGTTCATACACGCTCACCGCGAGTGGGGAATGTCGCCGGAAAGGCCTGTGCTGCGCGGGACCTCCCAGAATCCGGACGTTTTCTTTCAGGGGAGGGAATCAGTGAACAGGTATTATCTCGAATGTTCCGGTATCGTCCGGAAGGCCATGGACAGGTTCGCTTCGATAACCGGCCGGCAGTATAAGATCTTCGAATATCTGGGGGCCGAGGACGCCGACAGGGTCGTCATCATCATGGGTTCAGGAGGCGAGACCGTGGAGGAGACGGTGGAGTACCTGAACGGGAAAGGCGAAAAGCTCGGGGTGATAAAAGTGCGTCTTTTCCGTCCGTTCGACACAAGGGCGTTTATAGATGCTCTGCCGCCGACCGTCAGGGCCATTGCCGTGTTGGACAGGACAAAGGAACCGGGCTCGCCGGGCGAGCCTCTTTATGAGGACGTAAGGACCGCGGTCGGTGAAGCCGTGCAGGAAGGATACGCCCGGTTTGAGGGGTATCCGAACGTTGTCGGGGGACGTTACGGCCTGGGCTCCGCTGAGTTCACGCCGGCCATGGTAAAGGCTGTTTTTGATAACATCGCTAAAGATGATCCCAGGAACCACTTTACCGTGGGCATCATTGATGACGTCACTGATACGAGCCTTGAACATGATCCTTGTTTCAGCGTGGAGAGAGAGGATACTTACCGGGCGATGTTTTACGGCCTGGGCGCGGACGGTACAGTGGGGGCGAACAAGAACTCCATCAAGATCATCGGAGAGCGGACAGATAATTACACTCAGGGGTATTTCGTGTATGACTCGAAAAAAGCCGGTGCCGTGACAGTATCACATCTTCGTTTCGGTAAGCACAGGATAAAGAGCCCGTATCTGATCAGCACGGCTGACTTTCTGGCCTGTCATAACTTTTCGTTCCTTGAGAAATATGACATGTTGAAGAACATAGCGGAAGGGGGCACGTTCCTTCTGAATTCCCTGCATGGCGAAGATGAAGTCTGGGAACATCTGCCATCCCGGGTCCGGAAACAGATAATCGATAAGAAGCTCAGGGTTTATATTATCGAGGCCGGCAAAATAGCGAAAGAAGTCGGCCTGAGAGAGAGGATCAATGTTATCATGCAGACCGCTTTTTTTAAGATATCCGGGGTCATCGATGAAAAGGTCGCGGTCGACGCGATAAAGGAAGCGGTTCAGAAGACGTACGGCAAGAAAGGCAAAAAGATCGTTGACATGAACATACAGGCTGTGGACAGGGCCCTTTCCATGATAAAAGAAGTCAAAGTGCCTGAAAAATTCACCGGTAAGGTAGTGGAGAAACCGACCGTTCCTCCGGACGCGCCGGAATTCGTCAGGGAGACCACGGCCAAAATAATACGCGGGGAAGGAGATAAGATAAAGG
>DAOVKF010000149.1 GCA_030631915.1 Candidatus Omnitrophota bacterium | reverse complement strand
GAAAGATTATGGAGAACAGTAAAATATGAGGATATCTACATAAGGGGATACGAAACCATATCAGAGTCAAGGACTGGTCTAAAAAAGTACTTCGAATTTTACAATAATGAGAGATATCACCAATCGTTGAATTATAAAATACCGTGGGAGTTTTATGCTGGTATAGCTAAGATGGAGTTATCCACATGTTAAAGTTATCTACAAAGAAAGAAAAAAGAACCAAAAAAGAAAGAAAGGCTGCTACTGCTACTATTTTTACACCTTAATTTTAGTTAAAAAATGGTCTAGACAAACCCGACCCTCTTAGCGGCGGGGAACTTTTCTCAGCAACGGGGCGGATGCGCTGAAACCTTGATCATGACCGGGTTATAGCGTGGCTGGGTAAGAATGGGGCAAGGGAACAGAGAGTTTGGAGTTGCAGAGGGTATTTGTAGAAAGGCTGCTCCGGGGTGTTCCGTACAGAAGCTTGTACGTCACACGTTACTACAATTCCGACGCGGCCGAGCCTGGAAAAATAATTTCCGAACTTTCCCTAAAGGTTATAGAAGTTTACAAGCTGCTGGTAGGAATGCCCCGGAGCAGGCTCTGTACGTTGCAGGGTCAAGAGTCGAACAGCAAGGGGGAATATCGCAGACTTATCAGGATATCGAAAGATCAGTGGGCAGGTTATCAGAATACCGGCATATCAGGGGTCAGGCGGGCTATCTCCTCGCGAAGGAGCCGGCAATACAGGTCAAACCCCACCTGATCTATGAATCCGCTCTGTTTCTCTCCCAGGATATTACCGGCCCCTCTTATTTCAAGGTCCCGCATGGCGATCTTAAATCCGGACCCCAGCCCCTGGTATTTTTTTATGGCATCGAGCCGTTCCTGCACGTCATGGGTCAAAATTCCCATATCACGCACGAGGAGATACGCGAAAGCTCTCCGGTCGAACCTTCCGATCCTTCCCCTGAGCTGATAAAGATCGGCCAGACCGAACCTGTCAGCTTCATTGACGACCATGGTATTGGCGTTGGGGATGTCAATGCCGGACTGGATTATCGTGGTGCATACCAGAACATCCACCTCGCCTCTTATGAACTTGATCATTGTCTTCTCGAGCATCCTGGAATTCATCTGTCCATGCCCTACCATAAGCCTTGCCTGAGGGACAAGGGCGCTGATCTGCCTCGCCGCCCCGTCAATAGTGTCTACCCGGTTGTGCACGTAATATACCTGACCCTTCCGGGCCAGCTCTCTTTTTATCGCCTCACGTATCCTTTTTTTGTCATATTCGAGGATCTCCGTATGAACCGGAAGCCGCTCCAGTGGTGGGGTCTCTATCAGGGATATGTCCTTTCCGCCCATAAGGGCCATATAAAGCGTCCGGGGTATGGGGGTGGCCGTTAAAGTAAGTATATCTATATTTACCCGCATTCTTTTGATCTTGTCTTTATGACGGACCCCGAACCGCTGTTCTTCGTCTATGATCAGGAGACTGAGATCATTGAACCGTATATCATCGGAAAGCAGCCTGTGCGTGCCGATGACAATGTCCACTCTGCCCTGTTCGATGTCCTTGATAATGAGTTTCTGTTCGGTCTTTGTGCAGAACCGGTTAAGCATCTGAATGTTGAGCGGATAATCTTTCAGTCTTTTTCTGAAAGTGTCCGTGTGCTGTTCCGCGAGAATGGTCGTCGGCACTAAAAAGGCGACCTGCTTGTTATCCATTACAGCCTTAAAAGCGGCCCTTAACGCTACCTCCGTCTTGCCGTAACCGACATCTCCGCATAAGAGACGGTCCATCGGCCTGCTTTTTTCCATGTCCTGCTTGACTTCCTTCGTGGCCTTAAGCTGGTCAGGTGTTTCCTTGAAAGGGAACGCGGCCTCCACCTCTTTTTGCCAGTCGGTTTCTTTGCTGAAAGCGTAAGCAACCGTGCTTTCCCGCCTGGCCTGCAGGGTTAACAGGTCCTTCGCTGTCCTGGCGGCGCCGCTCGACGCCTTTTTCTTCGCCCTCTCCCAGTTCTTCCCTTTCAGGCTGTTAAGTTGGGGCGCTTTTCTGTGAAAGGATATATATCTCTGCAATTTATGCAGATCGTCCCCTTTGACATATAACCGGTCTCCCCCCGTGTACTCAAGGACAAAAAATTCCTTCATTCCGCCTTCGCGGCGCATACGCTGCATGCCCAGATATTTCCCTATGCCGTAATCGATATGCACCGCAAAATCTCCGGGTTCTATATCGACAAAAGAGTCGATGGGCTGTTCTCCTGCCGTAACCAGACGCTTCCTGATCCCGGTGCGCCTCAATGTGCTGACAGGAAGAACGATAATGCCCCTGTGGTCGGTGATGGTCTTGAAAGACATAAGATCTATGCTCTTTATAGACTTGACCTTTCCCGCGGAGATATCCATCCTGACCGGGTATTCAAAAGTGGCGGGATAAATTATCAGGGTCTCCCCCGTGAGGCTGTAGTCCCCTTCAATCGATATTTTACGGCATCTTGAATAACCGAATTTATCGAGACAGCGAATGACCTCATCAGGAGCGACGGTCTCGTTAACGTAGAATTTGATGGATTCGAACATGTGCGATCATCCATATAAAGTGTGACTACTCAGGTGTCGCCGACAGAAGTAACGAGCGTTTACCATGTTCCTACCAGGGCCCCTCCGCCCGGTGTGGATCCTCCCTGTATGGAACATGGTAAACGCTCGTTTGACCCGGGATCCTCGAACATGTGCCTGTTACATCTTTTCGGGGAGGGTTATATTCAGGAGCCCGAGCCCGTTCGCCAGGACGATACGCACACATTCGACGAGAAATAATCTGGCCCTGGTAAGCGCGATATCATCGGAAACGACGCGGCACTCAGTATAAAACGAATGGAAACACCGGGCCAAACCGTTAAGATAGGTTATCAGCCTGCTCGGCTCGAGGGTGTCCGCGGTCATCCATGCCGCAAGGGGGAACCCGCCTAATTCCCTCATCAACTCCTTTTCAGCCCCATGTTTTAACAGATCGATATCAATGCCCCGGGAACCCGGACACAGACCGCGCGTCAATGCTGAGACGGCGCGGGGTAAACATCTTTTCCGGCTGTATTTCTTTATGCTGCATATCCTCGCGTGAGCGTACTGAATATAAAAGACGGGATTATCACCGGATTCTTTCTTCGCGAGCTCTATATCAAAATCAAGATGGCTGTCCAGCCGCCTCATAAAAAAGAAAAAACGGGCCACATCAGTGCCTATCTCGTCTATGACCTCGCGTAAACTTATGAATTTCCCCCTGCGCG
>DAOVKF010000101.1 GCA_030631915.1 Candidatus Omnitrophota bacterium | reverse complement strand
GATCGTCGCCCTGACCCATCGTATCTGTCCGTCCCCGCGCACGATACGGAATTCCCAGTGGTGAGCATCCATTAATCTTGAACGCATTTTTTTTACGGTCTTTCGAAAGCCATGACGATCCTCCGGAAAAACTATCTTACTCCAGTCAAAACTCCCTGACATGAAATATTCTTCCGGGTATCCCATGATCTCCTCTACGGCTCCATGAACAAATATGGGCCTGAGATCAAGCGTGCTCTGAAAAGCGATCCCCTGGAAATTCTCCATGAATAAGCGGTACATCTGTCCACTTTCGCACAGTTTGTTTACCGCGTTCCTGGAGGCTGATCCACCCCGCCTGCCTGTCCCTGCCCCGGTCATTATTTCCTTCTTTATTGTTTTCAAGAAAAATGTGAACGACTGCCAGCAGTACCTTTTGAAAGATACCCGTATCTGTTTCTGTATTTCCTTGCTATTTCGCTTATTCTTGATAATGAGGTCTCGACCTCTCCCCACTCTCTTGTTTTTAAGCCGCAATCCGGATTTAACCATATACGATCCGCTCCAAAAAGACTTATCCCCTTATCCAGAATGGTCTTCATTGTCTTAATGTCGGCGGGATGCGCGGAATGGATATCCCACAGCCCGGGACCTATATCGCGTTTAAATCCGGTCCGCGCGAATGTCTCCAGCACCTTCCCCTTTTCCCTCGCCGTCTCGATGGTAATAACATCAAAGTTCATCTTGAGTATCCAGTCGATTATCCCGGAAAATTCCGAATAGCAAAGGTGGGTGTGGACCTGTATGTTCTCAGGCAACCTTGTGCACAGGTTAAAGCTCCTTATCGCCCAGCCGAAATATGCTTTTTTCTTCCTTTCCTTTATCGGGGAGAACTCCTTGATGGCCGGCTCGTCCACCTGTATTATCTTTATGCCTTTTTTCACCAGGTCCTTCGCCTCGGCGTTCAACGCCCCGGCCAGCTCAAACGCGACTTTATGGACCGGGTCCGTCCTGACACAAAAACTCCATGCCAGGATAGTTACCGGACCGGTAAATATCCCCTTGACCGGCCTGTCCGTCAGGCTGGAGGCGTATTTTATCTCTCTCGCGGTAAGGGATCTTTTTCTGCGGATCACATCTGTCACTATAGGCGGCCTATAAACCCGCGTCCCGTACGAAATGATCCATCCGCTTTCGGTTGTGATCAAACCGTCCAGTTTCTGCGCGAAGAATTCGACCATATCCGTCCTTTCGAACTCACCATGCACAAGCACATCAAGACCTGTCTCTTCTTCTTTTCTCACCAGGGCCTCGATCCTCCCGTCTATGAACTTTTCATATTTTGCCCTGGATAACGCTCCCTTACGGAACCGGAGCCGCATTTTTCTCAGTTCACGGTCCTGGGGAAAACTTCCTATCGTCGTTGTCGGGAAAAGCGGCAGATCAAGCTCTTTCCGGTGGATCTTCCTCCTTTTGCCGTAAACGCCTTCTTTTAAGGAAAGCGTGTCAAAAACCCTGTTTTCTCCCGCGGAACGAACTCCCTTAACGGCCTTGCTCCAGGCCGCCGCTTCTTTTGTCTCTCCGGTGTAAGCCTTTACTGTCAGAGCAAGTTCATGGAGCCGTTCCGCCGCAAAACTGAGAATGTTCCCGTGCCTTGGGCCGAAACCAGGCTCGTTCTCAATGGATACCGGCAGATGAAAAAGAGGCGCGCTGTTAGATACTAAGACCCTCCCATCGTCGAGACCCGCGGCCTTCTTTATCCTTTTTAGAAGGCGCACTTTTGCCGCTATATCGGACCGCCTGACATCCCGGCCGTCCACCACGCCGCAGATAAGCCTCATCCCTTCCGGAAAACCAACCTTTTCCAGACTGTTCAGATTATCCTCGTTTGACACGAAATCAAGGCCTATCGCGGCGAACGGAACCTTATAAAGTTCTTTCAGAAAGTCCACGCTGTCGTAATAGGTGATGAGATTGATATCCAGCTCCCCTGATATCATTTTCTTATAGTTGCGGACGATCGCTTTTACCTTCTTTGCGGAAACATCGAGACAAAATGCCGGATCCTCCATGTGCACGGCATGTACCCCCGCTTTTTTGAGCTGCAGGAAAAGTTTTTTATAGACCTTGCACAGGCTGGAAAAAGTCCGGTAAAAATCCCCCTCGACCCTGCTCAAAGTTAAAAAAGTGAACGGCCCGACAATGGCCACAGGGTTTTCATCCTTCCCTTTGAAATTATTAAAATAGTCTAAAGGTTTATTCCACGCTATTTTGAACTTTTGATCTTTTTTGATAACAGGAACAAGATAATGGTAATTGGTGTTAAAATATTTCTTCATCTCAAGCGCCTTTTTCCCCCTGCCGCAGGAAAAATAACCGTCCATGTTCTTGACCGCGTAAATTCCAAACATCAACGCGGTATCCAGCATGTTGTCATAATAGGTGAATTCCCCCTTCGGGAACACGTCGACGTTCTTCCTGTAGTCTGAAAGCCTCTGTTCTTCAAGGCCGGACATCGAAGATATAAGTTTATCCTCCCCGATCTTCCCCTTCCAGTAATCCTCTATCGCGAACTTGAACTCCCTTTTTCTGCCTAATCTCGGAAAACCATACGCGTATGTCTCCACCTTATCCTCCTTTTATTTGAATATCTCCCCGGTCGCGGCGGACCAGAACAGGAGATCCAGCTCTTCCATGGGGATCTTTGCCTTCCCGGAAAACTGCCTCAGCTTGTCTTCCAGCAATATGTACCTTGATCCCGATATGTTCTTCGGCACTTCCTGAATGATCCCGTATTTCACCATATTCCTCAGCACATGGACATCGAGTATGGCCAGGTCTTTCCCGAAACCTATATTCCTCAGGAAGTGGCTCGCTTCCTTGAACCCTATGCCCGTGACATTTTGGACAAGCCACTGACGCGTCCCCGCGATGTTACCCGCGTCTATCCTGTCCTTCACCCTGATACTTCCATCCGCCGTAAAAAGCTTCCGCGCTTTCACGATGTATCCCGCCTTATTCGCGGGAAAACGGACAGCCCTTAACCCGGCTTTTATCCGGCGCACGCCGCCCTTAAAAAGCATACCGCTCCTTTCAAGGCCTGAAACGGCTTTGTCGCAGTAAAGGGCCCTTGACTGAGGGGTGCATATGCAGAAGCAGAGCTCGCTGAAAACCCTTTTATCTGGCTGATCCCAGACCGTCTTGAACTCTTTTAACCTTCTCTTTATCCTGTGTTTCTTTTTATTATAGTCTGAGATCAGGTCCCGGATCATAGCGCGCACCTGACAGGCCCCGCGGCGATCCCCGTGTGTCTTATCCCGCCGCCGCGTATCCGGCTTAACTGTTTTTTTTCGGGTTCTTATCATGGGCCTGGCCGGCCTTTTTATCCGGAAGTTATTTTTATCCCCAGTTCAAATGCTTTTTCCAGCGATTCCGCATGCCGTGATATCTCCCCTTTTTTTTCGACATCCGGACAAAAAACCTCTCCATAATAACCCGCGTTTATGATCGCAAAGAAATTCCGGACGATCGACCTGGCATTCTCGAAAAAGTCAGCCCTTGCGGTGGCTTCGACACAGAGGAACGCGCCTCTTAACCTTCTGGGGAACACGTCTTTATGCAATACGTTCTTCGCCACCCATACACACTGAAAACGGTCTATCATTATTTTGACCTGAGCGGAAAGGCTGCCAAAGAATATGGGCGAGGCCAGGACCAGGGCATCGGATCCGCTTATTTTCCGATAGACGAGTTGGATGTCATCGTCAACAACGGAAAAACCTTCATTATTGACATTTTCGTATTCTTTTTCCTGAACAGGTGAGATATTAAGACCGTTCAGGACGATCGACTCTGTTTCCGCGCCGGCCGACCGGGCTCCCGCCAGAGCCTTCTCAAGCAGGATATCGGTGTTTCCTCCCTGACGCGGACTGCCATTTATTCCGAGTACTTTCATGGTAAATCACAGATCACCGGATCACCGGTCAATAATTCTCGCAAAGCAGTTCGTAGTACGCCTGTGGATGCGCGCAAGCAGGGCATTTTTCAGGGGCCTCCTTGCCTTCGTGAACATAACCGCAATTACGGCATTTCCATTTTACAACAGTGTCCTTTTTAAATATCTTCCCCCCTTTGATGCCGGCAAGCAGCGCGCGATAGCGTTTCTCATGCTGCTCTTCCACTTCGGCTATCTCCTTGAACTGAACGGCTATTTCCTCAAAGCCCTCCTGCCGGGCCGTTTCTTCCGCTTCCTTATAGAGCTTTGTCCATTCGAGATTTTCTCCCGTAGCGGCGGCTTCGAGGTTTTCCGCGGTATCACCGATAACGCCGGCCGGGTAAGAAGCCGTGATCTCCAGGTCCCCGCCTTCCAGAAGCTTGAAAAACCTTTTGGCGTGTTCTTTCTCGTTATCAGCGGTCTCAAGAAATATCGCCGCTATCTGCTCGTAGCCGGCCTTTTTCGCCGCGCCGGCGAAATACGTATACCGGTTCCTTGCCTGCGATTCACCAGCAAAAGACGCCAGAAGGTTCTTTTCTGTTTTTGTCCCTTTTACGTCCGCCATGATAAAATACCTCCTTATTGTTGACTTTCCTGACTCTTCCACAGCATATGCACCGTACAAAACTCTCTAACCTCGATCATGTCATCTTTGGCGACCCAGAAGTGGGCTTCGGGCCTGTCACCCGGGGCCAGTTCCGCCCTGAGCACTTTATCCTTTGTCAGGACCTCGATAAACTTTATATAATGCTTTTCCTCCATGGGATGCTCAACGCTGCCGACCTTTACCTTCACGCCTATCTGCCTCACAACCGGACCGCGGCCGCAAGGACACGCATCCTCTTCCTCTGCCACGGGGACATGTTTTTCCCGGCCCTCGTCTTCGGTCTTTGCATCCAGTTTTGTCATGGCCTGCCCGCAGCATACAAGCGCCGGCGCGCCTTCATGTGCCACCTCGACTACATTATTACATATTTCACACCGATAAAGTTCCCTGAGCTGAGTCATGATACTCCCCTTTTTATCGTCAGATTATTTTTCCCGCCTCCGGCACCAGCGTCGCAAACAGGCAACGGTTACAGTCCGATGCATTCCCTTGTCAGATATATTCTATAATTTTTTGTTTTATATGTCGATGGAAAACAATAGACCTTTGACAAGAATTCATAAGCCCAGAAGGGTTAATACGAATAAACAGGCTGAATGCTGAGGATTATCCGTGGTGCAGTTATAAAGATGTTTTATGCGGATTTCAGGGCAAGCGCTTTTCTTTCATTCTGTTCCATAAGCTCCCTGTATTCAACGGGGGCCGCCTTTGGAAATAAAATAATGTTCCTTAGGGTCTCATCATATACTATCTCAAGATTGGTCAGTTCTTTAACCTTTCCGATTCTCCCCAGCGCTAATTCTACCGTTATAGAGAGCATCCTGGTGATCTCGATGGCGTTCAACTGGTTTGCTGCCCCTTTTACCTGCTGGAGTTCTATCGGGTCTACCCTGGCTAAAAAGGCTCTGTCTGGATTTT
>DAOVKF010000157.1 GCA_030631915.1 Candidatus Omnitrophota bacterium | reverse complement strand
CATCTCATTGCCTTCGTCATCCAGCCTCACGCTGCCGCCTGTAGTCACTGTCTCTCTTACCGTGCCGAAACCGTCTATTACCGTCGCCTCTGTCGTGTATTTTCCTACGGTATACTTAACGTAACTATCAGTTACCGGATCGTATATCCTGTTGTAACTCTCCCCTATGGTCTGCTGGCTCTTCAGAGTTCCATATACGTTGTTTTCGGCGATTGTCGTGTATGCGCCTGTCTCCATCTCATTGCCTTCGTCGTCCAGCCTCACGCTGCCGCCTGTGGTCACTGTCTCTCTCACCGTGCCAAAACCGTCTATTTCCGTGGCCTCTGTCGTGTATTTGCCTACGGTATACAGCACGTACTCTGAACCGTCCCATATCCTGTTGTAACTCTCGCCCCGGGTCTCCTGGTCTGTCAGCGTGCCGTATATGTTATTATGTGCGGCTGTCGTATAAATAGCGGTTACCATATCGAATACGCCTGTTGCGCTAATATATTCTCTCCCTGTTGTCCCAAAAGTGATCGATTCCCGCACAAGGCCGAATTCATCTATCTGATCAACATACCCACCCTGTCCGTCCGAAAGGGCCGATGCCACTGCGCGTGAAGACGCTGACGTATATTTGCCGACAATAACACGCTCCCCGACGCCATCGTCATCAGTGTCGACAAGGTTAAAACTGGTCCCGGCCGTTGCTGTTTCGGTCAATATGCCAAAGTGATCATACACGGCACTGGTAGTGTACCTGCCCAGAACGATCTCATCGTCTGTCTCAATATACCTGCCGTTCATCCCGGTGGTCTGCGAACTTTCCTGTATCTGATAATCGTTATAGGCCGTGATCGTGGTATACCTGCCGATCATCTTTGCGGGGTCCTGCTCCAGGTACTGCCGGCCGGCGGTTTCTATGCTTAACATTTTGTATTTATACAAAGTGTCGTATATATAAGTCGTGGTGTTAAGGAGCAAGGCATCATTCACCCGGTGGACGCTCTCATCAGTAATACCCTTGATATCATATGTCCGGGTAAGATCCATCCTGTCATCCGGATGATAAAAATAATCCGTGCGCTGAACCCTCAGGTTCTCCCCCGTCTTCACGTTGTTGAAATAAGAATAAGCGTACTCCACGCGTTCTTCGCCTTTGAACCCCGCGTAATAGGACTGTGATTTTAAAACGTCATCTGCCTGAAAAAAATTGTCATAACTCCATGTTTCACTCAGTGTAAGGACATCGTCCAGGCAGACGTCCGTATCATCCGCTCTTAACATTGTATCGCCGTATTTATAGAAAGTCCTGTCGACTATCCTGCCGCCCGTGTTGAAGCTCTCGGTATAATCGGACATTTCATCCCCCCTGAGTGAGTCCGGTCTTGAATAATAATGGGTAATGCTTTTCGCGGGATAGCCCAAAGGATCCAGTATCTCATCCCCGATATAGGCAAGGGATCTGCTCATGCATTCCGTCTCGCGCGTGACTTCATCAGCCCTCAGATCATCACGCGATCCGTCATCCTTTCTGTAGTTGTATATCACTGTCTCTCTGATATTTCCCGTGCCTATAATGTAGTTATAGGTGAAATCGGAGATCTCATCCCCGGCCATTGTCAGGTCATCAAAGTAATAAAAAGTCTCGGTCTTTTTCAGCGCATCGTCGGCTACCCCGTCCTCTGCCGGCAGTATGAGACCATTCGTGGAATATTCATTACCGGCTATGACATCATCAAGGTATGTTACGACCAGCTTCTTTCTGTCCGTTACAACTGAATCCTGCGCCCTCATCAAAGCCTCTTCATAATAATAGACCGTGGTATCGCGGACCGCGGACCCGTCATAGGTGTATGCATAGGTATAATCAGCGACCTCCTCGCCCTGCGCGGTATAATACGGCTCGTCATGGAACGCGTAAAACGTTTCCGACCTTCTCACAGCGTCGTCTTTTATTCCATCACCGGCGGCGTTACCACTGTTGTCATCGATATCCTCATCGTCATCGCTGTGATCGGCATCCGGAAGACCCGCCGGACAATCGCCCGCATCATAGGGATCCGTCCCTGAAGCCTCTTCCTCAATATCGCTGAACCCATCCCCGTCAAAATCCTGGCTGGAACTCCTGGCGTCGCCTCTGTATGTAAGGGATCTTGTCTTTCTGCTGTTCCTGTCAACATACACCTCGCCTCCATTGATACTGTGTGCCCTGGCATCGCCGGCTGCTCCGGGTTCCGTGCTTTCATAGAAATATACCGTAGTATCCCGTACCGTTTCCCCGTCCCGATAGTAGCTCAGGGTATAGTCCACGATCGATTGAGGAAGCTCCGAACCGAGCAAGTCTATATAAAAAAACGTCTGGGACTTCAATTTCGCGCCGTCCTTCACTTCATACCTGTAAGTGAATGACTCGGGGCTGGAACTTCCATCGGCAGGATCGGTCCCGAGCAGTATCTCGATCAGGTCAGGGACATCGTTGGATGTATCGCCGTCATTATAATCATCGTCCGAATGTATCTTCATCAACTCTTCCAGGAGCTTTTCCGCGCTGTCAACGCCTGTCATGTCGACCTGCATCAATAAGTTCGGAAGGTCCATGTCCCCGCCTGTCAATATCTCCAGCAGCGGCCGCACTGATCCGGCGTCCATGCCTGAACCAAGAAGAAGTATCATGAGTTCCACCGGTCCTTTTCCGTCCGCAAGTGAACCGAGAGCGGTCAACAGGCCCGCGTCGTCCAGATCCCCTTGATTGAGCCTCTCCCTGAACCGCGTTACAAGCTCCATGCCATCGGGGTTATTCCCGCGTATTTCGGCGGGTACAACCGGCAGGATGTCATCCAGCAGCTCCGACGCCGTTGTATAACCGTCTACAGGATCTGTCTTAGCCAGCTCATCCAGTAATGTCTTTAACTCCTGCGCTCCGGCGCCGGCTGAAACATGATCCAGAAGACCGCGCTGTAATTCCTCTGCCGTGCTGATCAGGGACATATCAATGTTGAACCTGATCTTCATATACTCCTTGACCGCGTCTTGATCGTAACTGCCGTCCCCGTTCAAAAGCACTACTTCCTCAAGGGCGTTCCCCCAGTACGTAGCGCTCCTCT
>DAOVKF010000071.1 GCA_030631915.1 Candidatus Omnitrophota bacterium | reverse complement strand
CTTCCTTGCCCTTAAGACCGTCCATTTCCGCAAGCAACTGGTTAAGTGTGCTGTTCGTCTCCTGCCCTCCCATGAAACTGAACGTTCTCGACCTTCCTATGGCGTCGAGCTCGTCGATAAAAATGATGCACCCGCCATAACCATAAGCAAGGTCCCTGGCTTTTTTGAAAAGTTTGCGCACGCGTGACGCGCCCACGCCCACAAAGACCTCCACAAATTCGCTCCCTGACATCGAGATGAACGGGAGATCCGCTTCGGTGGCCACGGACTTGGCCAGATATGTCTTGCCGCAACCCGGAGGCCCGAGCATTAGAAGTCCTTTGACAACGCTGCCTCCCATTTTTTGCACACGCGCCCTGTCCTTTATAAGCTGGACCACCTCCCAGGCTTCCTGTTTGGCATCGTGCATTCCTATGACATCGTCCCAGCTGATCGAAACATCCTTGCCTTTGATAGGCGCCTTGTCCAGTTTGGCGAATCCTCCCCTCATAAAGGTCAGATACATAAAGACGAATATACCTGCATGGATACCCGCCATAATAAACTGGATGGGCATGGTGGCAAGGGTCATCTTTCTGTAGAACGACTCTAACGACATAAGCCCCACCACGGAAAGGATGAGCAACACGATAATGACCACCGCAAGTATGAGCTTTACCTTGTGCTGACGGATCACCATGTTCACTTTTCTGCTTAACATATTATTTTCTCCTCTATTTAAGTTTTGCTTCCTGTTCATCCAGCTCTGCCAGGGCTTTTATCAGCTCGTCTTTCTTGGGGGCTATTCCATGCCATTTTACTTTATTTTCCACAAAGGAGACGCCTTTGCCTTTTACAGTATGGGCGATCACTATCTGGGGACGGTCCCTGACGGCTTCTGCCTCATCAAACGCCCGATTCAATTCCCTGAAATCATGCCCGTCCGTTTCTATGACATGCCATCCGAATTCTTTCCATTTTTTACTGTAGTCGCCCAGGTCCTTTACTTCACAGCACAGCCCGTCTATCTGTAATCTGTTGAAATCGATTATCCCGCAAAGATTGCTCAGATGATAATGCGCGGCTGTCATGGCGGCTTCCCATATCTGCCCTTCGTTAGTCTCTCCGTCCCCCATAAGACAATAGACTCTCGCGTCCACGCTGTCCAGCCTGTCCGCCAGCGCGAATCCGCCGGCGATCGAAAGCCCCTGTCCGAGAGAACCGCTGGATATCTCCACCCCGGGCAACCCCAGCTGCGGATGCCCCTGCAGGCGGGATCCCAGTTTTCGCAAAGTCCACAGTTCTTCCCTGGGGAAGAACCCGAGATCGGCCAGGACAGCGTACAGCGCCGGGCACCCGTGCCCTTTGGAGAGTATAAACTTGTCTCTGTCCCTGGAGCCGCATTGCCCGCTGCTTACGTTCATCCTTTGATAATACAGGCATATCAGGATTTCGACTATGGACAATGATCCTCCAGTATGCCCTCCCCCGGCCCTTTCAAGCATGGTCAATATGTCTCGACGGAGGCCGATGGCCTTTCTCTTTAATACGGAAATATCCGTTATTTTTTCCACTTCCCGCCTTTCGATCGGTATGTCGCGCCTTACGGCACGGTCTGCGGCAGCCCGGTTGTTTTCAGCTTTTCCTTTATCCGGAGGCTCACCGGGTCAAGTTCCAGCGCCTTTTTCCATGCCTGACGGGCTTTCTCAACAGCGCCCATGGAAAAATACACGTCTCCGAGGTGTTCCCTGACGACCGGATCATCGGGCAAAAGCCCGGCCGCTTCTTTCATGTATCCCAGGGCTTCCTCAAGCATCCCTTTCCTGTAAAACGCCCATCCCAGGCTGTCAATATACGCGCCATTGCCGGGATCGAGTTCCAGCGCCTTACGGATCAACACGATAGCCCGGTCCAGATCCCTCCCGGCATCAGCGTACATATAACCCAGATAGTTATAGACTTCCGCGAACTCGGTCCCATCGGAAACGCATTCCTCCAGGAGCCGCATTGCCTCTTCCTCTTTTCCGGCCCTCTCCAGGGCGGCCGCAAGATAGAATCCGTAAAGACCGTTGCCGGGATCCTTTTCCGCCGCGACAGTATAATGTCCAACAGCCTGTTCGTACTTCTGCTCCAGGATCGCCAGGTATCCCAGACTCGCGTGAATAACGGCTTCCGAGATACCGTTGGCCAGAGCCTCGTTCAGGACCGCCCTGGCGTCATCATACCTGTTCCTGATGATGTATATACTGAATATCTTTAAATAAGGATCCGGCGACCGCGGATCCAGGGACATCAATACCCTGATCTGCCCTATCGCCTCATCCACCCTGCCCAGACGGAAATAAACATGCCCCAGACGCGCATGCGCGTACGGATCCGAAGGATCTATTTTCGTTACGACCTCATACTGTTTTGCGGCTTCCCTCAGCTCCCCTTCTATCTCATAAACAACCCCGAGGACCATCTGGGCCTCGGTATAACCCTTATCTATCTCAATGGCCTTTTTCAGGCTTTCCTCGGCTTTGACCAGCTGGTCTGTCTTGCTGTATATGACACCCAGGTTGAAATACAGAAAAGCGTCATTCGGGCTGATCCTGAGCATTCTTTCATAGATCTCCGCGGCTTTTCCTAAGTTTTCCTGCACAATGAACAGGTCGGATAAAAAAGCAAGGACCCTGATATTTTCGGGGTCCTTTTCAAGAACTTTTTCATACTGGGCCTGCGCCTTCTGATATTCGCCTTCGGCAGTATAGACCACGGCCAGGAGGAGACAGGGCTTGATTTGCTGCGGGGCGAGCTCCATGGCTTTCTTCAGCTGCGCGCGCGCGTCCTCCAGCTTCCCCAGCAGCAAAAAATCAGCTCCGAGTCTCGCGTATACAGCCGCCACATCATCTCTATGCACCAGGGCTTTACTGTACTCTGATATCGCCGGAGCGGTCCTTCCGAAATTATCATAAATGCTCCCCATCAGGTAATGGGCCAGCGCGCCGGAGAGAGCTTTAAACCCGGGGTCGTCTCTTCTTGTCCTGTCTATAACAACATCGCCCGCTGAACCGTAGAAAGAGAATGCCCGTGACAGATCGGCGGGGAACAAGATAAAGCTTAAACAGGCTATGGCAGAAACAACAACGCGGAACAATATCATCCCTTCCTTTTCTTGTGCCGATCTCTCCTCATCCGTTTTTTTCGCTTATGCCTTTTGACCTTTTTTATTTTTCTTTTTTTTCCGCAAGGCATTTATGTCAATTCACCCCCTTTACGACAGCCAGATATCCCCCGCAACCAAAGGCAGGATACAAAATTCAATATATCACCTTGTTCAACGGATATTCTATAATACCCTGGGCGCCGGCTTTCTTGAGCTCCGGGATCAGCCTTTTTACTTCTTCTTCATCTATGATCGTTTCAATGTCAACCCATCCCTCGTCAAAAAGCGGAGATACGGTAGGTGTTTTCATGGCGGGCAGGGCCGCGATGATCTTTTTGATGTCCCCTTTTTTCGCGTTCATCTTTAACCCTACTTTTCCCTCCGCGAGTATCGCCCCTTTTAAAAGAAGGGCGATCCTCTCCATCTTCTCCTTTTTCCACTCATCCCCGCAGGCCTCTTTATTGGCGATAAACTGAGTGGTGGATTCACATATGGTTTCGACTATCCTGAGATCATTGGCCCTGAGGCTGGAACCGGTTTCCGTGATCTCCACGATGGCATCGATCCCCATCTTTGGCTTGACCTCAGTCGCTCCCCAACTGAACTCCACTTCCGCGCTTACGCCCTTTCCCTCTAAATACCTCTTTGTGACCTTCACCAGTTCGGTCGCGATGATCTTTCCCTCAAGGTCCTTTGCGCTGTTGACTTTAGAAGAACAGGGGACAGCCAGGACCCATCTTACGGGCCGCATGCTGCTTTTAGCGTAAACAAGTTCAGCGATCCGCTGCACATCGGATTCATTCTCCTCTATCCAGTCGTCCCCTGTTATGCCGCAGTCTATAATGCCGTCTTCAACGTAACGGGCCATCTCCTGGGCCCGGAACAACACCACTTCCATCTCATCATCATCTATTGAAGGGAAATACGACCGCGGAGATACCTTTATTTTATAGCCGGCTTTTCCAAATATCCTTAAAGTAGTTTCCTGCAGACTTCCCTTCGGGATACCAAGCCGCAGTTTATTTTCGCCCATTTTTTTCCTTTTTTCGAATTGTCCGGAGACACTTTCCCTCCAAGCGTGATAATTGTATAGCAATCTTACAGTATAGTCAATAAGATAATAATAGGCGGGCAGCCCACCATCGTACTGTTGCTTCAGTTTCTTGAAAGCAGGAAGGTCATGCAGGCCCGTTCCAGGGCCAGTATCCGGAGATACGCCTCTTCCGCGTCTTTTCCCACGGAAAGAGCGCCATGCCTCCGCATCATCACCGCGTTCGCGCCCTTTTCTATTTTATCAGCTACTGCCAGAGCCAGGGGATCAGAACCGGGTTGAATATAATTAATAACACGCACAGGCCCTTCCAGCACACACTCAAACTCATAAGAGACGCCTTCCAGAAGATCGGTCCTGTTGGCAGCCGCCACGATCACCGGCGAATGGACATGTATGACAGCCCCGACATCGGACCGGGCCTTATAACACGCGACGTGAAAAGGTGTCTCAGAGCTCAGGGCCGCATTGGGTTTTTGAGCCTCTTTAAAGGGGATATTGACATAATCATCCGCCTTCTGCCGGGACATATCAGCGCCTCGTTTTTTTATTATAAGAATATCTCCGTCTTTCTCGCTGATATTACCCCCGGCCCCGATCACAAGGTTCTTATCATGCAACTTCCTGCCGTATTCAGCTATTTTCATTCTCCTGTCCATGCTCACCTCCGGCTTTCGCTGACAGTCTATCACACGCCAGAAGCATAGTCAATCGTAAGGGGAGATGGGCCCAGGGAGAGTCAGCGTGTCAGTTGAGTTGTAAACTAACGTAAGTGGGAAAGCTAAAATCCAGTTCGCGCTGGTGGGTAATAGTATATTAATGTTAGGCATAAAAAAGTAAGTAGCTTTTTTATTCGCAATGATAGCATTCGGCTCTCAGTGCCATGCCTCTTCCTGGACCACGGAACAAATAACTGACAATTCGGCTATTGACTACAGCCCGTCTCTCTACCTGACCCTTCTCAATCTGCCCGCTGGATTTAATTATTGTGTCTCCGGGATTATCGGGTATAATACAGAATAAACTTTGTTACTCAAGGAGACGACATGTTACATATATTCCGCAGCAAAAAATTCGCCAGAAGGACGCTGATCAGCCTGTTGATCCTGATCATACCGGCCTTTGTCCTGTGGGGCGCGGGAAGTATCTTAAGAAAACCGAACCTGATCGGCACGATCGGAAAACAAAAGATCTATCCGGACAATTTCGTCAGGAGCCTGCGGGGCGCGAAAATAGAACTTTTACTCAGCTACTACGCGGACTTTGAGATGTTTAAACAGCTCACTCAAAACCGCTCCTTGATAAACCGCCTGGCCTGGGAAAGACTTATATTCCTCAACGCCGCAAAGGACAAAAAGACCAGAATAACGAACAAGGACGTGCTCTTTTTCCTTGCGCGCCACCCTTTATTCCAGCACAACGGGATCTTCGACCAACCGGCATATCACCGTATAATCAATAACGTCCTCTATATGGAACCCCGTCGATTCGAAGAACTGGTGAGAGAGAACCTGCGGATAAGATCCTTCCACAACGCGCTCTTCGAAAAGATCGATATTTCCGAAGAAACGCTCATGCGATCCTACAGGGACACGAACGATCAGATCGATGTTTCCTATGTTCTGATCGACAAGGACTCCTTTGCCGGGATTTCCGAGCCGGACGCAGAAGAGGTCAAAAGTTACTACGACGCCCATACCGAGGCATTTCACGCGCCCCCTGAAGTAGATATTGAGTTTATCGAACTCTCCTATAAAAACGCGGATGAAAAAGACAGGGCGGTTAAGAAACTGAACGAAGTGAATCCAAAGCTTAAAAAGAACCCGACAAAATTCAAAGAAATCTCCGAAAAATACGGGTTGAATTACCGGAAACCCGGCCCTTTGAACCGGGATGAACTTATTCCGGGAGTGAAGTTCTCAAAAGAGATGCATGATATCGCCTTTCATCTGGATAAAGGGGCCATAAGCCCGCCGCTGTTCAGGGGCAACGAAGAAGGCGCGGTCTATATACTACGGAAAATACAGGATATCCCTCCTCACATCCTTCCTTTTGAGGAAATAAAAGACAAAATACTTGAAAAACTCTCAAACGAACGCCGCATGCGTTTAGCAGCAGAAACAGCGGCCGGTCTTTACGAAAAGATCATCCGGGAGAATATCCCTCTGGAAAAAGCCGCGGACACGGACAACCGCGAGATCCGCACCGCAAAAGCGATCTCTCTGAACGGATACATCGAGAATATAGGCCCGGCCGGAATTATAGTTGAAAAAGCGTTAAAAACCGGCGCCGGCAATTTCCTGCGGCCTGTCAATATCCCCAAAGGGGTCCTCATCGTCCGGATAGACAATGTGATCCCGGCAGACGAAGAAAAATTCGAAGAGATGAAAGATGCCCTGTATCGCGATCTCATGACAGCCAGACGAAAAGAGGTCCTGACAAGGTGGTTCCGCGAACAAGCCCCCAGGTCGGAATTGCGCAAACCGCTGGACACGTTGTAAGCGGCCGGGCCCCTGTGCTCATTTGTCGGCGGGCGGTGTTATTCGAGGAATTTTTTCAGCTCCTGCATAAAGTGAGAGACATCCTTGAACCGGCGATAGACCGAGGCAAACCGGACATACGCCACTTCGTCGAGGTTATAAAGCTTATCCATGACGAGATTCCCGATATCGGTCGATTTGATCTCCCTGTCAGTTTTTCTCTGCACTTCCCTTTCGATCTCATCAACGATATCCTCGATCTTCTCCATGCTTATCGGCCGTTTCTCACACGCTTTTATGATACCTTTCTTTATCCGTTCTCTATCGAACCTCTGGCGGGTCCCGTCCCTTTTAACCACCATTAACGGCGTTTCCTCTATATATTCATACGTCGTGAACCGCTTCCCGCATTTAAGGCATTCCCGGCGCCGCCTGATGCTTGTCCCTTCCCCGCTCATACGGGAATCTATTACTTTGTCCTCTGTGTCGCCGCAATAGGGGCATTTCATGATCTCATCTTCCGCAGTTCCACGCCGGATTCCTCAAGAAATTCCAGCGCCAGCTCATCCGGATACTCTCCTTCAAAAACAACCTTTTTCACGCCCGCGTTTATTATCATTTTGGCGCAAATACTGCAGGGCCGGGTCGTGATATATAATGTCGAGCCCTCAAGGCTCACACCGTGCCGCGCGGCCTGCAGAAAAGCGTTCTGCTCGGCATGGAGCGCCCGGCAAATTTCATGGCGCTGGCCGGACGGGATCCCGAGCTTATCCCTGAGGCACCCTTTTACGTCACAATGCGTTAACCCGGTCGGAGCGCCGTTATACCCGGTCGCCAGCACCTGCTTGTTTTTTACCACCACGGCGCCTATATTCCTGCGTAAACAGGTAGAGCGTGTCGCGACAAGCCTTGCTATGCCGCAAAAATATTCATCCCATTCCGGCCGTTCTATTTTACGTCCGGTCCGCTTGTTTTTCTCCTTCACACTCCTCCATCTCATTTATCAAACCCGCATACAAAGGGAACTCCTTTAAAAACTCCCGCACTTCCTCTTTTATGCCCGCGAGTTCCCTGTCGTTTCCGCGGACATTTAACGCGGAATCTATAAATCCGGCCACCCTGGCCATTTCGCTCTCTTTTATGCCCCTGGTCGTGACCGCAGGCGTGCCCATGCGTATGCCGCTTGTTATGAACGGAGTTTGCCGGTCAAAAGGTATGAGATTCTTATTGACCGTTATCCCGGCCTTATCAAGGCACGTCTCCGCTTCCTTGCCCGTGAGCCCTTTATTTGTAAGATCGACCAGGACCAGATGATTATCAGTACCCCCCGAGACCATCCTGTCCCCTCTGGAAATAAGCCCTTCGG
>DAOVKF010000170.1 GCA_030631915.1 Candidatus Omnitrophota bacterium | reverse complement strand
CATTTCCACGGGATAGTAAGCTGACCGGGAGCAGTCCCGCACCTCGCCGGGTGTGTCGCAGTGGACAAACTCAAAAAGCCGTCCCGGTTTTTCTGTCTGGGCTACGCATACCGCATAGTCGACCATGCCTTTTTCCAGTAACATCTCGAGGGTCCAGGTGGCCATGCCGCCCGAAGCGCCGTTTTCACGGTGACCATCCGTTGTCGAATACCCGACAAAAGCCCCCAGATAATACCCCGTCTCCGGGGTATGCCTGATCCCGGCGGCACCCCCGAACAACCCGCCGCCTATCGTGCTCTCATCATCTTCCCGGTCCGCGAACGGACATACCCGCAGGCATATGCTGCACTGCTCGCGACAGCGCGCCCCGTCCACGCGGGCAACGTATTCGCCTGATCCATTGAACTCGATATCCAGCGCGCCGGAAGGGCACAATCCGGCGCATATCCCGCAACCGATGCAAAGGTCGTTCGCCACGACTTCGGTGCAGACGTTTTTCATGGAAAAGGTCTTACCGTTCATATCCCCCCTGCCGGCGGCGTTTCACGCCCCCGGCATGCCGATCGCGCGTAGAATGATCTTCCTTTCCCGTTCCCCGAAAACAAAATAAAAGAGTATCGGGACAAACAGCAATATCTGGATACCGCCGCTTATGATAATATTCGCATAATCAGCTTTCAGGAAAAACCTGCCGATATAAAAATAAAGCAAAAGAGGGCACAGTGTTTTAATACCGCTCAGAAAAAGCGTTTTAAAATAATATTCGTAAACCGGCACTTTTATGACACGGCAGGAATAAATCGGCATGACGAACAGTTTGAACAGCATCAGGGGGATCGCCGTGCCCAGAGCGACCCCGTAAATACCGTAACGCCTGACCAGGAGTATGCTTAAAATCAAATTCAAGACCCCTTCCAGGGCATTTGCCACGGAAAAGAAGTGATGTTTGGATATCCCGTACAGCAACCCCAGGCTGGGGTTCTGCATGAGTCCGATCATGACAGGCACGCATAATATGATCAGTATAGTATAGCTGCTCCTGAAACCGGGCCCCATCCATCTACAGATAAAAACGTTGCCGTAATAGATCATGCTCGCGCCCACAAAAACAGAAAGCACAGTGCTGATCCTGGTCACGTCCAGAAACTTTTGCCTCATAAGGTCGTAACGCCCCTGGCTTTCATACCTGCTGAAAACCGGCATCATCAACCCTACCGAGTTCGTAATGAACCTTCCGAAATAATCGACCAGCCGGACAGCCACATAATACGGGGTAATAACGCTCAGGTTCAGGAATATGGCGATAACGAACGAATCCACTCTGAACCTCAAAATATCCGCAAGCCGCGCTATAAACGTTTTTACGCTGTATCCCAGAAGCAGCCTGACCTCATCTTTCTGATAAAGGGAACGGCTTATCCGCAACTCCGGGAAGACCTTCTTTGCGAAGATGAGTTCCAGCAGGTATTCCAGCTGATTGGCAAGAAAGGTTATTACGGCCAGGGCCAGCACGCCATGACCGGTCTTGAGAAAATAAAATATGAACGCGTTGGCCGCCAACAGTTTCAGCATGCTCGCGTAAGTGGCAAGATCATATCTGAGGTGAGAGATCAAAACCCCCCTGAAGACCTTCATCGGTAATCTTATGGCCATGCCGATCCCCAGTATGAAGATCATCTTTCCGAACAGGACGGCATCCCCGGGGTCTCTGATGAGATAAAAACATAAAGCCGAAGCGATAGACGACAGGAGCAGGACGATCGCGCCGCCTGTTGAAAACATCACAAAGGAAGTGCTGATAATTCTGTTCGCCGCGGTTATGTCGCGCCGGCCGAGCGCTCTTGACATAAACCGTTCTACGGCGGAAGAAAGGCCCATATCGAGCAGGCCGTAATAACCGATGAAAGTGCCGACCAATATCCAGATGCCGTATATCTTGTTCCCGAGCGAACGTATGATAAACGGCATCATGAAGAACATTATGCTGACACTCAGAACAAAATGCGCGTTCCTGATCAGCGACCCTTTTATCAGATGCTTCCCCTGCCCCATGTTACCTTTCGCTATGCGGCCCGGATATCTTCGTCATCTTCGACGCGAATTCATCCGACCGTTTCCTGAGTTCTGTTCTTTTTTCCGCGATTCCGTCAACCGGCCAATTCCCCTCTGCGACTTGCCCGCAAACAGCCTGGAGCGTGTCCGGCCTGCCTTCCTCTGTGTTATGATAAAACCGGTCAATGCCGAAAAAGCGCATCAGATGCTCGATCTTGCTGTCCCCCTGCTTAAGCTTGTACCGGTCGATCCCGATAAAAGGGGTGTTATTTAAGATACACGATATACAGGCATGCATCCTTTCTGAAATACCCGCATCCATGAGACCGAAAACGGACGCCCACTCCGGCGGCGTAAACCCTTCCCGTGAAAGATCTACGTCCGACAACGCGTTCGGGAAGGTAACGCTGACCGCTTGAAACCCCCTGGCCTTGAAATAACGGACCGCCTCATCGATACACGTACTGTTGCGCACACAGAGTATAAGACGTGGCCGGGAAAAATCGACACCAAACGCCCGCAGCTTTATCTTAAGAGCTTCCCTGTCGACCGTGGATATAATATCGATCGAAAAAGTAGGGTCAGGGACCATCTCCGCCCTTTCGGCAAGAACGGGGTCCAGCCATCTCAGGAAAAGCATGGTT
>DAOVKF010000002.1 GCA_030631915.1 Candidatus Omnitrophota bacterium | reverse complement strand
GCGAAATAGGATATTTCGGAAGCGGGAACCGGTATTTCGGGAGGAACACCGGCTGACAGTCCCTTGTGTTATCTCTGAGGAAAACATCTTTACGCCTGAAAAAACTGTTATATCAAGAGGTCCGTTCTCAGCTGGCTTTTATCCGGCGGTTCCGGGGAGTCGACTGCCCTGTATCAGGCTTAATACTTTATCGATCTCGAAAGGTTTGTATATTATGTCGGACGCCCTTTCTTCAAGGGCTTTATGGACAAGTTCATCTACGGAATATCCCGTCATCATTATAACGGTGGTGTCCGGCTGTATTCTCATTACTTCCTTTAAGGTCTGGATGCCGTCTATCTCCGGCATCCTGATATCCAGGAACATTATGTTGAAAGCGCCTTTTTTCATTTTCTCTATGGCCTCAGCCCCGCCGTAACAGCTTTCCACCATATAGTCATTCGCTTTCAAGATGTCGCAAAAAACATCAGCGAAATCCTTATTGTCATCCACTATCAATATCCGGTGCTCTTTAGCCATTTCCCCGCTCCTGTAATTTTACAGTAATTTTACACTAAAGAAACGCGTTTGTCGATATTTTTTTGGATTTTATTAAAAATAAGCGGTTTTTTCGCTCCGGTCCGGTAACATCCGGGATTGTCCGGGCGCCGGCAGCCGGTACGGATCACCTCCAGAAAATGGCTTTTACCAGAAGATAATATGTCCTCAATACCCGGTCAAAGATCCTCACAAGAAGATCTTCAAGGTCCGTGCTCACCACTCCGGGGTTGTAATCCAGCCTGTACCATCCCACCAGGTCCTTTTCCCCGATCTTTCTCGTCTTCTGGAAGGCGGACCTTTTCATCATCGTTGAAAAGAACAGTCCGGCCGTGCCGGCCACGGAACGCAAGTAGCCTTTTATGAAAACCCGTTTTCTTATACAGAACATGAGATTGAACAATTCATACAACAAAAAACAGGGGAGGAAGATCAATATGCTCGCCGGACTATAGTTCTTGATCACAAATAACCTGTGGTTCCGCATAACATAGAACGCCCTTATCGGGCTGTATTTCACCCCGCGGCGGTGAGAATAATCCTCTGTGCCGCCCAGGTGATAAACGAGAGCTTCCGGGACCAGTTTTATCTTCTTCCCGGCCGCCCTTAACCTGTAAAAAAAATCGGCGTCGTTCCAGTATATGAAAAAATCGTCGTCAAAGGCCAGATCCGGAGGGATCCTGCTCAGGTCCAGGAGCGGAGCGGTGGATCCGATCATGCCCACTTCCGCGCCCTCCGGTCTTTCACGATTGGTATGTGTCTTTCCGATATAATGGAACTCTCCGCCGTAATAGACCTCGTCCCTTGCCCTGTCTATGATCTTCGGCGCGAAGACCGCGAAATCGGTGTTCTGTTCCCGCCCTGCTTCCAGATAAAGACCCCTGAACAAGTCCCTGTCAACGATCGTATCGTGGTCCAGCAATATCAGATACCGGGTCCTGCATTTTTTTAACGCTAAATTGGCGGCGTGGCTGTGGCCTGTATTTTCGGGCAGGCTGATGACCTCTTTTTCTGACCGGTCTTTTTCAAGATAATCCATTGTGCCGTCCGTGGAGCCGTTATCTATGAATAACAGGCGGAATTCCCTGAATGTCGAATCCCGGATACTGTCCAGCAGAGCGGACAGATATTTGACGCTGTTAAACGTGATCACACAGACAGTGACTTTTTCCTTCATCTTATAATATATTATATATCGGGGACCCTGACTTAACAAATCAAAAGGGATCCTTTTATGGGTCCCTGCTTGCGCAGGAATGACGTTTCGGGCTATCTTGCTTTTTTGGTTAACATATGCTACGCTTTATCCGTATTGAACCCGGGAAGGCATTTTATGGAAATAAGCGTCATAATACCGGTCTATAACGAGGAAAAGAATATCCGCCCTCTCTGTGATGAGATCAGTGAGGTCCTGGGTAAATACGGCAGATCCTATGAAGTCATTTTTATCAATGACGGCAGTACGGATAACACGCTGCAGGAGCTTACCGGAATAAAACAATCAGCCCCGCACCTGAAAATAATCGACCTTAACAGGAATTTTGGGCAGACACCCGCTATCATGGCCGGATTCGACATGGCCGGGGGGGATATCGTCATCACAATGGACGGGGACATGCAGAATGACCCGCGTGACATCCCTGCGCTCATAGAAAAACTTGATTCCGGCTTTGATCTTGTCAGCGGATGGCGCAGAAAGCGGAAAGACGCCTTCCTGCGGAGGGTCGTTCCTTCAAGACTGGCCAACTGGCTTATATCGGTCACACTGAAGGTCCCGCTGCACGACTACGGCTGCACGTTAAAGGCTTATAAACGCGACGTCATAAAGAACCTGCGGCTTTACGGCGAAATGCACCGCTTTATCCCGGCTATCGCCTGCTGGAAAGGCGCCAGGATAACCGAGCTCGAGGTAAACCACAGGCCGCGGCAATACGGCAAGACCGGATACGGGTTGAACCGCACGATAAAAGTGCTGCTCGACCTTCTGCTTATCGCGTTCCTTTCCGAGTACAGCACAAAACCCATACGGTTCTTCGGGGGCATGGGGATCATCAGCGGAAGTCTGGGGTTCCTCAGTTTTCTGCTCGTCGTTTACATGAAACTCGTAAAGCACACGGACATGAGCGGAAACCCCCTGCTGATACTCTGTGTGCTTTTCTTTCTTGTGAGCGTGCAGCTGATCTCCATGGGTTTCCTCGGAGAGATAAATATCCGCACCTATTACGAATCCCAGAATAAGACGATATACCACATAAGAGATATCCTGTAATGAATATCCTGATGATCAACTATGAATACCCGCCTCTTGGGGGCGGAGGAGGCGTCTTTACGCGGGATCTGGCGAACGAACTGGCCGGGGACCATAATGTTGACGTTCTGACGACGCATTTCAGGGGCCTGGAAAAAAAAGAGGTCAAGAACGGCGTGAACATCTACCGCGTCCCGGTCCTGAACAGGACTTCACTGCATACGGCGACCATGTCTTCCATGCTGACGTTCCTTTTTTCCGCCGTCATGAAAGGCATCCGTTTGTGCGCGAATAAAAAATATCATGTTATCAATACCCATTTCGCCGTGCCCACCGGGCCCGTGGGGCTGGTCCTTTCCCGCGTTTTCAACATACCCGACGTGCTGAGCGTACACGGAGGCGACATCTACGACCCCAGTAAAAAAACGTCGCCGCACCGTCACGCGCTCCTCCGCCTGGCGGTCCGGACCGTTCTGAACAGCGCTTCAGCGGTCGTGGCGCAGTCACAAAACACCAGGGACAACGCCGGAAGGTTCTACAAACCGTCAAAGGACATCGCCGTCATCCCGCTGGGGATCCCCGCCCCTGTCTTCACCCCCGTGGACCGCGAAAAGCTTTCCATGCGCAAGGGCTCGTTCTATATTATATCCATCGGCAGGCTGATAAAACGGAAAGGATACGATCATCTCATAATATCCCTTGCCGTGGCGCGGGAACGCGCGCAAAACCTTGAACTCATACTTATCGGGGACGGCCCCGAGCGGGACGCTCTGAACGAACTCTCAATAAGAACCGGGCTCAAGGACCGGGTGACGTTCCTGTCTTCGGTCTCTGAGGAGAAAAAATTCCAGTACCTCGCCGCTGCGGACATGTACGTGCTGTCTTCCCTGCACGAGGGATTCGGGATCGTGCTTCTTGAAGCCATGTCCTGCGGCCTCCCTGTCGTCGCGACGGACCAAGGCGGGCAGACCGATATCATCGCGCCGGACAGGAACGGGATACTGGTCCCGCCGCGCGATGAGACGAAACTGGCGGAAGCCATCCTGGATCTGGCGATGGACGACCGCCGCAGGAGGGAGATCAGCGAAAACAACAGAAGCGCCGCGGCGCGCTACAGCATATCCGCCGTGTCGCGGAGATACGTTAAGCTCTTTAAGGATACGACAGGGGCGGACGCATGAAAGAACAGCGCCATCTCAGCAGTCAGGAAAAGGAATTCATAATCGAGCACCTGGGCTCCATGTCCAACAAAGAGATATCCAGAAAACTGGGGATACCGCGTCATACGGTCCAGAAATACCGTGACAGCGCCGAGCTTAAAAACTCCGGGAAAAGAGCTTTATCCATTATCCCGCTGGATAAACTTCCATTTAAAAAACTGAAAACAGCGGCCGGATGGGCTGTTTTCGTTGCGATACTTTTACTGGCGTTCGGCCTCAGAAAACACACCTTTGACCTCCCGCATTACCGCGGCGATCAGCACCACTATGTCGGCCTGGCGTTCAAACTGGATACCAGCGGCATCTCCGGCTACAACCTGAGAGGCATTGACATGTACTCCCTGCGCGAACACCCGGAAGTCGTGCAGATGGCTCCGGCGCGGGATAAAGGCCGGATAATAAAAAGCCTCGCTGAGGGGGGCATCACTTATTACGACGAACCCCTGCACCACATGCCTTTCGGCTTCCCGCTGGCGATCATGTTGTCACACAAAATATTCGCCGCGGGCCAGCCGTATTACATGCTCGCGGTCAACGACACCGCGATAATCAGGAAAGCCCCGCCGGGTGTGGGTCTGAGGAATTTCCGTTTTGACCCGGCGATCGCCGGCAAACAGTTCTATTCGATAATAATACCGCTCGCGTCCAGCATGCTCCTGATCGTTCTCGTGTATCTGACGGCCAGGACCCTTTATAACGACGAATGGATCCCGCCCGTAGCCATGTTCCTGATGGCGATCTCCCCGATCGACATACTCACGTCGCAAAAGATATGGGCCGATGACATGACCGCCGCGCTGATGGTAGCGGCAGTCCTTCTGTACCTTGTGGCCGTGAAAAAACAGGCGCCTTTTTTTGCCTTTGCCGGCGGCATAGCCTGCGGTATGGGCGTCGTTACCAAACAGAACGCGGCTATCGGGGCTTTCGCCATAGTGATCTGGCATTTTTTGTCGAACGCGGACAGGCTTTTCCGGAAAGAGACTTTTCTAAAAGTGGTGTTCGACAAAAACCTTATGCTGTTCGGAACCGGGTGTATCCTGAGCGCGGGATACTGGTTTATCAAGATAACCCTGACCTACGGAGACCCTATCTACAGGCCCCATCAGGAAAACCTTATCGAAGCGGCTGAAACAGCGTGGTTCAGGCTGGTCCAGGGCCGGCCAAAACACCTGTACCTCCTCGGCATACCCTATCAGAACCCGCTTTTCATCCTGGCTTACCTGTCCCCTCTATGGCTCTGGCTGGATAAAAAGCAATTTAAGAACACCCTGTTCCCGGTCATATGGCTCGCGGCGGCGTTCTGCGTAGCTTACAAACTGATGGGGGGAGAACACCGCTACATGCTTCCGGCTTACCCGGCTTTTGCCATACTCGGCGCTTACGTGGCGAACCGCCTGAGAATATTCCTGAACAGCAAGGCAGGGCCATGGACAGGCACGATACTGCTCGTTGCCGCGCTCGCGGTATCTGCTTTCTGGAGCGTTCCCATGGCGCTGGAAACGGTATTTCACAACGGCGCGCTTATCATGAAACCGTTCTAGACGGTTCGCTCCCGCGGCTTCTTATATACTTCCATGTACCGGTCGATCACCCTGTCCCAGGAATATGTTTTTTCAACGAACACCCTGGCCTGTCTTGATATCTCATCCCACAGCGGTCCATTTTCCAGCAGACCGGTTATCTTTTCGCAGAACTCCCCGGGCGTGTCAGCGATCAGTATTTCCCTGCCGTCTTCGGCCAGTATGCCTTCATTGGCTACGGACGTCGCGACAACCGGGACACCGAAACTCATGGCTTCCAGGACCTTAAAGATCTGCCCGCCTCCGATGAACAGCGGAGCCACGAACACCCTGCACCTGTTATAAAACCGGGCGAGGTCTTCGACATATCCGGTAACCGTAACACTACCTGAGGACAGACCGAGCACCCTGTCCGAGGGCCTGTCCCCCACGATATAAAATTTCACGTCTTTCGATCCTTTATTCAGACGCGGCATGACCTCATTGACAAAATACAGCACGGCGTTCTCGTTAAAGTCCCTGAACATCGCCCCTACGAACAGAACGCTGTTCTCCTCTCTCTCCCCGGCCTGGATACGCGTTTCCGGAACAACGACCCCCAGAGGCGCGACCTTTATATCAAAATCCCCGAACCCGTTCAGTATCTTCCTGTCGAATTCGGATTTGACCATAAGGCAGTCAAACTTCCCGCAAAAGGATATCTCCATTTTTTCAACGGCCCTCACTTTCAGGCCCCTCAGGGACCTTAAAACCGCGTTCTTCTCGGACGATAACTCCCTGACAGCGGGCTTGACCTTGAGATCCTGGAGGTCCAGGACCTTAAGGCCGTTGAATTTTATCTTTTTCATGATAAGGCCCATTATGCTGTATTCGACCTGAAGCACGTCAAAATCGGTCTCCCGGGTCATTTTATCCATGGAGCGCGTCAGCCTGATCTTCTGCACCATGCTCTCAAAGAAAAAAAGAAACAGCTTTATCGCGCACAGAAAGGGCCGTTCCAGAAAATACTCGACAAGTGTTTTGGGGAACACCATTGCCCTTGCCAGGAAAACGGACGCCTCGCACAACGGCTTCACGCTGTCCAGATACCTGCTCTCGCCCGGCTCGAAAAAGGAAATAAGAGAGACCTGAAAGCCGCGTTCCTTAAGCCGGGCAATAAGGTCATATATGAATTTCCCGCCGGCATGGGTGACCCTGGAATGCGGAAGATACGGCGTGATCAGTAATATTTTCATTGCGATACCGTTTTCTCGGGGGCCTTTCCGAAATTATCACGCGTAAAATCCCGGACACCGCGGAATATCCAGCTGATATTTGACATGAAATCTTTTCTGCTCGTTCTGAAAAAAACGGCATACAGGACCCTCATCACGTTCACGGCCACGCTCATGATCATTTCAAACGGGTTCCCGTAATCATGATATTCTTTTACGATGCTTAACCGGTTCCTCTGTTCATAATAATTATAAACCGGGCTGAAAGACCGCAGTGAAGCCGAAGCCCTGTGATAGATAACGCTTTTCGGAGCGAAAGCCAGCCGCCATCCTTTTTTTTGCGCGCGGATACAGTATTCTACATCCTCCCCGAGGTGAAAGAACCTTTCGGAAAACAACCCGATATCATCCACGCATTCCTTTTTTATCAGCATCAGACAACCCTGGATATACAAAAATTCCGGCTTTCCGGCGGTGTGCCGGCAGTCTTCTCCGGACACAAAGTGCCTGGCCCTTCCGGTATTGACGTCAAAAGACCCTCCGCAGGACCATAACCTTTTTCTGTCGTCCAGACGGTATATCTTCCCGCCGACTATCCCGATCCCCTGTTCAGACTCGGCTGTCCTGACCAGTTCATCAAGAAAATCCCGGCTGACCTCGGTATCATTGTTCAGGATCAGGACAAGATCCGCGTTCTCCTCCCTCGCGCGCCTGATCCCGACGTTCACGCCGCCGGCAAAACCCAGGTTGGACCCGCTCTGGATCACGGCATGTTCCGGGTACTTTTCCCGGAACAGCTGTTCGGAACCGTCTTCCGAACCGTTGTCAACGATGACCACACCATAGTCCGGATAGGATATCCTGTTCAGCGATTCCAGGCACTCGACCGTATCCGCGCATCTGTTCCAGTTGACTATGATAACAACGACTTTTTTCATCTTTTTCGGGCCGCTCCCAACGGTTTGGCCTGTAATATACCGAGGATCTCCTTATACACTCTTTCGCTGCTGTGCCCGTCGCAGTACGTGTGAAACATTTCTCTGACCCTGTCTCTTTCCCGCGCGTACCTTTCGGGAAAAGAGAGGCTTTCCCCGATGTATTTCAAGACCTCGTCCCAGTTACCGGCCTTCGGGCCCGGAGTAACGTCGTTATACCCATAATAGAGCTCTCTATCGTCTCTCAGATATTCTTCCATGTCAAACGGCGCGAAAATGATCGGCCTGTCCAGCAGCAGATAATCAAAGTATACGCTGGAATAATCCGTGACCAGAAAATCGACCGCCGGCAAAAGGCTGTATATGTCCTGCTCGACATCCTTATCCTGTATGAAATAAATGTTTGAATACTCTGAAGGGTTCTTCTGCATCTCCTCCAGGTGATAATAATGGACTTTTACCAGCAGGATAACGCGCTGCTCCCGCAATCTCGAGTTTATACTGTCCATCTCCCCGAAAAACAGGGAAAGAACGTCCAGCCTGCCCTCCCTTCGATGGGTGGGCATGTATATGCCCAGTCTGCGATCCTTTCTGTCCCTCAGCAGCAGCCCGGCCTCAAGCGGCGTCTTCTCTCTTTTTTGGGCAAAAAAAACGTCGTTCCTCGGATACCCGGTTATTACCACGTTACTGTCCGGAACTCTCAAAGCTCCCGACACCGTGTTCTTGACCCGCAAAGACGTCGCGCTGACAAGCCTCGGTTTTTTCCTGAGAAAAGGCAGGAGGAAAAGCTTAAGGTTTGAATGCCCTTTATAGCTGATACGGTCGTCATACACTATCTTTTTCAGGGGAATGCCGTGCTCCAGATTGATAATTCTCTGCCTTCCGGTGGTAAACCCGTTAATGTCATTATTGCCGGTGCAGATCACGCCTATCCCCGCCCTTAGTGACAGCCATATCCCTTTCAGGCTGTTCGCGAAACAAACCTCATATCCTTTGTCCCTCACCAGTTTTAAAACATCGTTATTCCCGGTCAGCCATACCGCCCTGATATTCGGACAATTCTCATTAACGTACTCGAACAGGCTTCTGCTGTTATCCGAATACCTCGCGCCGAACCAGGCGCCGAAAACCCAGATGGACCTGCTCCCGGGGATAACGCATGACACCAGATACACCATGTCCTTGAACACCCAGACGCATATTTCTCCCAGCCTTACAAAAAAAGACATGCCCCGTCCTTTAATAAACCCTGGATCTCAGACGATCCCTGACCCTTTCAAGATCTTCGGGAAAATCTATCTCGACACAAAACAGATCTCCGATGTCCACGGGCCGGACCCTTACTTTATCAAGCCTGATCATCCTCTCCATCGCTTTCTCAAAATAATCCCGCGGCCCTGTCTTTTCAAGGTGCCTGACGAATCCGGGGATATCTTTTTTCTTGATGAGATTGATGCCTACCGATTCCCCCGGGCTGTTCCTGACATTCTTGGATATTTCCCTGACAAATCCCTTCCGGTCCACCGTATACTTGACTTCTTCTTCGCCGCATTCTTTTTTCTGCACGAGAACGGCCGAGGTCCTCGAACCCATCAGTTTTTCGAGGACCCTGTCCTCAAAAAATATATCACCGTTCAGCCATATGGTGTCTTCCTCTATTTTTCTCAAGGCGAGCAGCAGGCTCCTCCCGGTATTGGTCTGGGCATAGCCGTTGTTATACACATAAAGCAGCTCCGGGTATTTTTCCATTAAAAGCTCCTTTTTGTATCCCACGACCACGTAAATATCCTGGATCGATACATACCGCGTGATATTCCTTATCTGATAATCCAGTATCGTTTCTTCGTCCTTTAGCGATATCAACGGTTTCGGGAGCGTTCTGGCCAGCCTTGTCCCCATGCCTGCCGCTAAAATAACAACCTTCATCTCACCCTCCATAGTTTATATTTGGTTATTCCATATACTCTTATCAAGAGCACCAGAGATTCGGTCAGTACGACCAGGGCGGCCACCGTGTAAATATTCATGCAGACCCGGGTCAGGGCCACAAGAACGGCCAGATGAAATATTGAGCCGATTATCACGCTGTTATTGGCGTATTCGGAACGGCCCAAAGCGGCCAGAAAAGGATACCCCAGAAGGATGGAAGGGACAACGACGAATAACGCCGCTGAGAATATCCTCAGGACGGCAACGCTTTCGTTGAAATCGCTTCCGAACAGGAGGATGATCACGCGCCTGCTGAAAACGAACAAAAGCGCAATGAACAGCGTATTGGCCAGAACGCTTAATTTGAACATTTTTTTATAGAATACCCTGTCCCGGGTCTTGGCCATGAAAGGATATACGGCGGCCACAAGCGGGTGATATAACTTCTGGACCGCCAGGTAGAGTTTCTCGGCGGCTGAATAATACCCGACCATCAGGTTGCTCGTGAACATGCCGAGAAAGAAAACGCTGCTCGTCGTATAGATGGAAACGGAAACACGCGACAACAGGAAATGGACGCTTTCCCTCGCAATGGAGATCACGGGGCCCGGGCCGGGCATATATAGCCGGAACCTGAAATGCTTTCTCGCGATCCAGAAAGACAGTATTCCCGCGGCGATGAAACCCAGGGAATTTATCAGCGGGACATAAATATAATCCGCAGAGTTTCTTATAAAGATAAATATGCAGGCCACAAAGATCAGCTTCGCCAGGATATTGATCAGGGTGATGTATTTCATCTTTTCCATCCCCTGGAAAAACCAGACGGGAAAAAGCACGTTGCTTATGACCAGCCCGGAGGTGAAAAGGTAAACAGGCCAGTCGGCCCTGAATTTAGGTATCGCGAAAACCAGACCGGCGAGCGCCGCCAGACTGACCATCATCAACGCGGATTTGACCAGCATGACGGAACAGAATATCTCGGAAACCCTGTCCCTGTCATCCCTGTTCAGCGATATTTCCCTGGTCGCGGATAAATTGAACCCGAAATCCGTGAGTATGACAAAAAACTGGATGAACGCCTGCGCGAAAATAATAAGCCCGAACCTCTCCAGGCCCAAAACCCTGACCAGATAGGGCAACGTGATCAGCGGCAGGATATAATCGGCTAATTGCAGGAAAGAAAGAGAAAAAAAGTTCTCGACCAGAACCTTCCTCTCCGTTGACCCCCTGACAGCGTTTATTATGGCCCTGATCATGCGCATATCTTTTGACCCACGCCGGGGGAGGGCTGAATATTCATTCGATTTCCAGTATCAGTCTTTCCGCGACAGCCAGGTCCGCCCGGTCCGTGATCTTTATGTTGAATACAGAACCTTCCACCGCTTTCACCGGGCTGCCCATTGCCAGGACCAGCCCGCAATCATCGGTAGAGTCAAAAATATCGTTCTTTAAAGCCCATTCATGGGCTGTGAGTATTGTTTCATACCGGAACCCCTGGGGAGTCTGCGCTCTTTTAAGGTTGTTCCTGTCCGGCATGTCCCTGATGAAATCGCCATTTTTCACGATCACGGTATCGATCATGTCAACGACGGTCCCTGCCGCGCCCGCCGCTCCTGCCGCCTCTAATGTATCACTGATGATGGTATCGTTGATAAACGGCCGTACAGCGTCATGTATAAGCGCAAATGTTGTTCCCGGCGGACAATTTTTCACGCCGATAAAGGAAGATCCCTGCCGGGTCTCCCCGCCGGGGACCACTTTATACACCTTCCGGAGTTTATTTTTGCTTATAAGCCTGCGAAGGTCCTCGATATGGTCTTCATGGCAGACGACCACTGTATCTGATATGAAACTGCTTTTTTCGAATTTTTCAAGGGTATGGATAATGACAGGTTTACCGGCTAATTCCAGGAACTGCTTTGGGACCGCCGTGTTCATCCTCGTGCCCGATCCGGCCGCAAGCACTATTGCCGCTGCTATTTCTTTCATACCCTCCTTCCGGATTGATCCCCTGCGTCTCAGAACTTGACAAGCGGCACTTCTTTTGCTGATTCCGGAGTTTCAAAATACTCCCGCGGTTGATGCAGGCCCCGCATAGAGGCGAATACCGCGCCGAATACCGTGCGCCGGTACGCGTTAAAGGCTTTCACTTCGCGATTATAACGCATCCGCTCAACGGCTATCCTGTTTTCCGTGCCTTCAAGCTGGGCCTGAAGGCTCAGAAAATTCTGATTGGCCTTGAGTTGCGGATAATTCTCCGCTACAAGTAAAAGACGCGAAAGGGCTCCGGAGAGCTGGTTGGCTGTCGCTATTTTTTCCGCCTGTGTGCCAGCCTTCCCCCACTGGCTTCGCAGTTCCGTTACTCTGGTAAAGACATCCTTTTCATGGGCGGCATATCCTTTTACGGTATTGACCAGGTTGGGTACCAGGTCATTCCGCCTCTGAAGCTGATTTTCCACCTGCGCCCACGCGGAATTCACGGCTTCGTCCAGCCGGACAACCTGATTCAGGCCGCTGATAAGCCAGCCGGCAGCTAACAGGATAATGAGCGCGATAACGCCTAATGTGATCCATAATTTTTTCATGTCCCCCCCTCTTTCGTAATCCGTAACAAGTCGTTTACGACTATTCACTATCCACTGATTCACCAGGAGCCCGAGGCTCCGCCGCCGCCTGACATGCCGCCGCCGAATCCGCCGAACCCGCCGCCAAAAGAGCCGCCTGATCCGCCGGACCAGTATCCGCCTCTTCCGCTCATAAGAAAGAACAATGTCCCGAACCGGAAGCCAAAGATCAATACAAAGAAGACAAAAGTCAATAAAACAGAAAGAGGAGATCTTTTCCTCGCGCCTTTGGGAGAAACGGGAAGGCTGCCCGCTTCCGCCAGGTCCAGGTCGACATTGTATTCGTCTCTTATGATCTTTGCTATCATCACGGCCCCGGCCATGATACCCAGGTCAAAATCGCCTTTTTTGAAATGAGGGATCATGAGGTCATCGATGATCATCTTGCTGTGCATATCAGTAATGGCCCCTTCCAGGCCATAGCCCACCTCGATCCTGATCTTCCTGTCATCGGTCGCCACAAGCAACAGAACACCGTTATCCGGACCTTTCTTTCCTATCCCCCAGTCCTGGAACAGCTCGACCGCATACTGGCCGATGGTTAACGGTACCGTGGTTTTAACCGTTACTACGGCAACTTCCACCGAGGTCTTCTTTTCTATCAGGGCCAGCAGACTCCCTATCTGTCCTTCCGCGTCCTGGGAAAGGACCCCGGCATAATCATTCACAAAACCTTTCGGAGAAGGAAAGCGGACGGCTGCTTCCGAACGGGCGCAGACAAAGACACAACAGATCAATATGCCGCATAGAAATATTGAGAGCTTTCTCATGTTTTCCCGCCTAAATATTATCAACGATCCCGGACAGATGCTCCAGCCGGGCGAGGAACGTATCTATGAACGATTCCGCCGGCTTCCCGGCTATACGCCCTTCGGTCTTCCTGTCGTGCGCCACTTCCAGGAACGCCGACATGTCGATATTGAACGCTTCACCGACCTCCATCAGGACCTCTGTCCTGCCCCTCGGAGGGGGATTTCCGCGTTTTATCCTGAGCATATTCTGGAACACGGGCAGCAACGCGCGTAATGACATTTTGATCAGCCTTTCAAGCCCTCGACGGCCCAGGGCCTGCTCAAGATATGCCTGCCTTATGGTAAGGAGTTTTCCCTTCAGCTGATATTCGCACTCCCTCCTCAAATCCTCATTATTCGCGCTGATATCGGCCAGGACGTCATCGCCGAAAAGGACCAGCCGCGTGTCCTTCATATTCATGAACTCCATGGGAAACGTATCAAGTGACATCTTTATGTAAGCAGAAGTCAGGAAGAGCGGAACGGTTATTCTTTTCCGGATCCCCGATTTTACGATCTTAAGCGCCGATCTGAGCTCTTTGACGGAAGTGTCTTTTAATACCACCGCGATATTTATGTCCGACGTCCGGGGATCATAGTCAGGGCCTGTAACGCTCCCATACGCGAAAATAGAGATCATGGCGCCGTTGTAGAGCTTCTCCAGTTCATCAAGATACGGCCCCAGGACCTTTCCGGCACCCGGTGGAAGTTTCTCGATATTTTTTATATCCATAATATCCCTCCGTTCATCCTTTGCCCTTTAACCTTCATCCTTTTCACTGTGTCCCCTTATTCCCTCTCAAGAGGATCTCCGGCGCGGCTATTCCCCACCTGAACCCATGATACCATCTATACGCCAAAAAATAAAACAATTTCGACCTGGTGCACAACACCTGATCCACCGCAAGATGCAGGGTCATGCCTGCCGCCAGGGGAAGCAGCCAGGACACCATAAAAGAAACGCCCCATAACAATATTACAAGCTCCCAGGAATGGAAAACGATATAGATCTTTCCCGAATCCAGATGTGAATGATACAGGAACTCCTTCAAGCTGAACGTCCACCCATGGTAAAGGAAATGATCGATAAAATGGTCAACATCTATAAACAGTCCCCCCAGGATACAGAGGGCAGCCTGGCCCGGCCGGCCGGTGGAAAAGTAGAAAAAACACGAAAGCGCCGATGTCAGCACCACATGCGCGGCCAGGTCAAGGACCAGCGACTTACGGGAAGTGTATCTCTCATGGTCTTTTCGGCCGGGATCATTCATATCCGTTGGTCCTTTTGTTACCCGATGCAGTGATGCCATATTGTAACATTTTGACCCTGCGAGCGCAAGCCGGCCGAGGAACGGCCGGCCGGGGAACGGTTACTCTTTCGCAGGGCTCTCGCAAAAAACATGTCCGGATATTGAACCTGCCGGGTTTGCAGTGTATACTATTATCGCTGTCGGTTATAATACTGTATCCTGATCGAATCATGAAGCTGAACAATACCAGAACGATCTGTCTCGCGACCCTCACATTTTTCTCTGTGATCCTCGCGTGCTTTATCCTTGTCTCGAACAGGGCTTCCGGCGAAATTTCTCTTATATTTGCCGGTGATATCGACTACGCCCCTTATTCATTTGAATCCAGAGGTATACCTCAAGGTTATTCGATCGACCTGATAAGGGTCCTGGCGCCGGTCATAAAGAAAAATATATCGATAAAACTGATGCCCTGGGAAAAATGCCTGGAAGCGATCAAGGCCGGAAAGGTCGACGGATTGATCGGTGCCCAGGTCAGCAGAAAATGGGAAAAATACATGGATTTTTCGAACCCGATCTGCGAGGTCGAATACGCTATTTTTGTGGAAGAAAAAACCGGTCACGTTGACTCGATCAAATCCCTGGAAGGCACGGCCGTCGGGATCTATGCCGGGAGCTATGTCCTGGACAGGTTCGAGAAAAATCCGCGGATAACGCTGATCAAAACAGACACAATGCTCGACGCCCTGCACAAGCTGCAGAACCGGGAAATAACGGCGGTTATTGCCGAGAAAAATGCCGCTCTCTACTACATACAGCGGGACGATCTTCGCAACCTGAGGATCATCGCCCCGATCGCCGACCTTATCTACCAGTACTCGTTATCCGTCAAAAAAGGCGAGCATGCGCTGTTGAACGACATCAACCTCGGCCTGAGGATCCTGGAAGAGAACAGAGCTTTGCAGCGGTTGAATAGAAGATGGTTCGGCACTTACCTCATAAAGCCCTTTCGCTGGCAAACCGTCTTTGCGATGACCGCTAAAATAACCGGCGTCCTGCTGGCGCTGCTTATTTTACTATGGGTGGTCTCGCTGAAAGCCACCATAAAATTGAAAACGCAGCAAATACAGCGCATGAGCTCCAAGATAATAGAAAAGGAAAAGCTCGCGGTACTGGGGATCATGGCCGGCCAGATAGCGCATGAGCTGCAGAACCCGCTGGGTACCATGAAAAATTCAATATATCTTCTCCGCAATGAAAGCTCCGCTGACAGCAAGCTGTTCCTCAAAAGGCTCGATATGCTTGATGACAAGATCAAGCTCACAAGCAATATACTGAAAAGCATCCTCAGTTATTCCCGCGTCAGGATAGAAGCGCCTTCGGAGATATCCGCACAGGAATGCCTGGATGAAGTGCTTAAAGACCTGGAAATACCAGAAGGTATCGAGGTCAAGGTCGTCAGGGACAGAAGCGTCCCGCTCCTGGTCTATATGGACTTCCACCAGCTCTACAGTATACTGCGGAACCTGATCCTGAACGCGGTGCAGGCCATGTACGATACCGGCTCACTCGTCATAACGCTGTTCTTATCCGATCACAGCCATAAGGTGAATGCCCGGATCTGCGACACCGGCCCGGGTATCATGGATGCCGCAAAAAAAAGTATCTTCGATCTTTTTTACAGCACCAAAATATCGGGTACCGGGCTCGGCCTGTCCATTTCTAAATCGATCGCGGAAGCTAACCGGGGGATGCTGCGCCTGGAAAAGACCAGCAAAAAAGGAACGTGCTTTGTTCTGACACTGCCCTCCGCAAAATTCATCAAGAAACCGCCCAAACCCGTAGAACCATAGTTTAAAACTTTTTAATTGCAAAACAGGGCCTGATATGGTATTGTGTCCCCGGTTTTTTTCGTTATCACGGATCCGGGTCACTTATCGGAGGGGAGTATGGTTATATCATTTGTTACAGGTCTGATCGGTATTCTGTTTGCCATAGGCACGTTTTTTATGATCTTAAAAAAGCCGGAAGGCACTGACAGGATGCGCGATATTTCTCACGAGATCCACGAAGGGGCAATGTCCTTCCTGTCACTGGAATATCGTATAATCGCGGTTTTTGCCGCCGTTATGTTCGCGGTCATTTCCAGGTTTCTTTCTCTGCATACGGGTATCGCGTACGTCACGGGCGCGTCCTGCTCGATGCTGGCCGGTTTCATCGGCATGAACGCGGCTACCCGCTGCAACGCGAGAACCTGTGAGGGAGCCAGGTCTTCGGGTATCAGCGAAGCGCTCGGGATCGCTTTCCGCGGCGGCTCTGTAATGGGCATAACCGTCGCGGCCCTCGGTGTGACTGGGATCAGCATATGCTATATGGCCGTGGGAGACATCTCGATCATTACGGGTTTTGCGCTCGGCGCAAGTTCTGTAGCGCTTTTCGCCCGTGTCGGCGGGGGGATATACACAAAGGCCGCGGACATGGGAGCCGACCTGGTCGGTAAAATAGAAGCCCGTATCCCGGAAGACGACCCGCGCAACCCCGGTGTAATAGCGGACAATGTCGGCGACAACGTGGGCGATACCGCCGGAATGGGAGCTGACCTGTTCGAATCATATGTCGGATCTGTCATAGCGACCATGGCCATAGGTGCCACAATGGCCAATCCACTGAACTATCTGACCTTTCCGGTATTTCTCATAACTATAGGGCTTGTGGCATCGATGCTGGGTGTTATGTCCATGGGGTTCTTAAAAAGGCTTGCCCCGCAGACAGCTTTAAGAAATTCGACCCTTATCTCCGCTGTCCTGTTCCTCGCCGGAGCATATTTCGCCGCTCAAAGGATGTTCGGTGAAACCACCCTGTTCTGGTCCATTCTGGCGGGTCTGGGCGCCGGGATACTTATAGGCGTGGAAAGCGAATATTTTACATCCGGCAAACCGATCAGGGACATCGCTGAAAGCGCCAGGACCGGCCCGGCTACCACGATCGTCACGGGGTTGTCCATCGCCTTTGAAAGCACCATATTACCCGTCCTGACCATATGCGGCGCGACACTGATCGCCTATAAGTTCGGAGGCCTCTACGGTATAGGCCTCGCGGCCGTCGGCATGCTCTCCACCATCGGCATAGTCATGTCAACCGACTCCTACGGGCCCATAGCGGATAACGCCGGCGGGATCGCTGAAATGAGCGGGCTGGATAAAAGCGTGCGCGGCATAACGGATAAGCTCGATTCGCTGGGGAACACGACAGCCGCTATCGGCAAGGGGTTCGCGATCGGTTCGGCCGCTCTCACGGCGCTGGCGCTCTTCGCGGCGTTCCAAAAAGTGACAGGCCTGACAAAGATTGACCTTGTAAGACCCGTCTCCATAGTCGGGCTGTTCATAGGCGCGCTCATCCCCTTCTCCATGGCTTCCATGACCATGAAGGCGGTCGGCAGAGCGGCTAATAAACTTGTCCAGGAAATACGCCGGCAGTTCCGCGAGATAAAAGGTCTTATGGAAGGCGCCGCGAAACCGGACACCCACACCTGCATTGACATAGTGACAAAAAGCGCGCTCAAGGAAATGGTGCTGCCCGGCCTTGTCGCGATCATAAGCCCGGTATTGGTTGGTATCCTTCTCGGCGTCGAAGCCCTGGGAGGCTTTCTTGCCGGCGCCACCGTCAGCGGCGTCCTTCTGGGCATTATGATGTCAAACGGAGGCGGCGCGTGGGACAACGCCAAGAAATGGATCGAAGAGGGAAATCTCGGTGGTAAAGGCACGGATGTCCACGCGGCAGCCATCGTCGGAGACACTGTCGGCGATCCTTTCAAGGACACGGCAGGCCCGGCCATGAACATCCTTATAAAGCTCATGGGCATGGTTTCCCTGGTATTCGGGGCATTATTCGTTGTGTTGCATGAGCGGCTGATCAGTCTATTCTGAATGCGGCCGTGGAAAATTTAAACATAAAGACACGGGGTTCCCTGAAATCCGTTTGATCCGTGTCTGAACAGGAGATGAACGATGGACCTGGATAAAGCGATCCGCAAGGTTCCGGATTTTCCCAAACCGGGCATTCTGTTCTACGACGTGACCAGCATATTCACCAGCCCCCAAGCCTTCCGATACGTACTGGACCGGATGGACGATCTCTATAAAAACGCTGAAATAAACGGCGTGATCGCCATTGAAAGCCGGGGGTTCATAGTCGGCGCGCCTTTTGCCCTTAGAAGAGCGCTTCCGCTTGTCCTGGCCAGAAAACAAGGGAAACTACCCGGGGAAACCGTCAAACAGAGTTATTCCCTGGAATACGGCGAAGCCACCCTTGAGATACACAAGTCAGACCTCGCGCCGGGAAAAAAGTGGCTCATTGTGGATGACCTGATAGCGACAGGCGGAACGCTTAAAGCCGTGGCAACAATGGTCGAAAAACAGGGAGCGGAAGTAGCGGGTATATTCTCCGTGATCGGATTGTCTTTCCTGAATTACACCGAACAGATCGGGCAATACAACCCGAAAACCCTGATCAATTACGACAAAAAATAGCCCCCCCGATCACGCCTTACGATTTACGATCTTATGACGTCTGACCTGAGCGGATATCTCCCGCAGGAAAACTTCCGGCCTTCAGGGCAATAACCCAGTTCCACGCATTTCGCGCCGGAGGTGGAAAATACTTCGGGTATCTCCTCTCTGCATATCTCCAGCATGCGGTCGGCCAGCGCGCGTATCTCCCACTGGGCTCTCGTGCAGCATCTGTGGTGAAAGAAATGTCTCAGTTCGCGGCAGTTCATAGTGACCACGATCTTTGTCTCCGCGGCCTGCGGCAGCACGAACCTGGCATCCTGGTTGGCCTTTTCCCCTTCCACGCCTTTTTCTTTCAACAGTCCGGTGAGCTCGTTATAGCTTTTCTGTATCGTTTCCATTGCCGCGAGAAACTTTGCTCTTAATTTTTCGTCCTTTTTAAACGACGGAGGGATAATATACGAAAGATCCGACTCCTTAACGTACCTCTGGCTCTGCTGGGAATAGGAGGCCAGCCTGTGACGGACGAGTTGATGCGTCAGCGCACGTGATACCCCTTTGATCGCGAACGTGAATTTTACGTGTTCAAGGGGGCTCTCATGACCGCTCCTTACCACCTTGCGTATAAAATCCCCCGCTTTTTCCATGTCTTCCGAGGCAAGCGCATCTTTGTATATATCACCGGCGAACATCGAGGAATAGCACTGGCGGCAGGCCGCGTATATCACGGCAACGGGATTCTCTGTCTTATCTATCAATCTTACTTCTAATCCGGCTTCCGGCATTTTTCTCTCCTCATGCCCGTATTATACACTCCATGCGGACCATAAATCAAGAATTTGCTAAGCTGGGAAGGCATAAAAAAAAATGGGGACTGTTGTCCCCGTTTTTATAAAATCCTAAACAGCATATCCAGAATCCTACAATGCTATGAGCTAAGAGCTACTTCCTCCGACTTCCCCGGATCGTTACATAGACAAATCCGCAAAGCGCGCCCATGAACGGCATCGCGCCTGCCGGCACCTCCGGCACGCCGCCGCCGCCAGGTGTATAAGTGCAGTAAATGGAGTATTTGTTATTATTATGGTTAAAACTGGCCGTGCCCGGAAATCCATCACTATAGCTGCGCCCTTGTTTATGTCCCTGATCTGTGTCTCCGCCATTATATGTCAATGGAATGTTCCCATCACTCATAAGAACTAAAACATATTCTGTATCCGCTGTTAAAGAAGCTGAAATGGTGAAATCTTGCCAGATATGCGTACCTGTAGCATTAATATTTTCTTCCAATGACTCAGCGACTAAAGTTGAATCACTATGCTTGTAAATTGCAGTTTTTATTTTTAAATTGTCGGAATAGCTTCCTATATAAGCAGACATCTGTGTGGCTGTGCCATCCTCGGGGATAGTAAAAACAGAACCGCCAATCTGCGCCCACATTGACCAATCATCACTAGACCCCGGTGTTTGATACCCAAAAATATCGGCGAACAGGGGGGTGGCTCCTATCATCGCCACGCATGATACTGCCAGCACAATAATTATCTTCCTCAACATACTAACATTACTCTTTTTCATTTTTCTTTCCTCTTTTATTTCGTTTGTTAATCGTTTCATGATCTACCCCAATTAACTCATTTACTCATTAACCCATTCCTTTGGGGAATGATTATTTAAAACTCATTAAAATCTTTGTAAAACTCTTGACATAAGCAAGTATACCATACTTTAACACAAATGCAAGGCAATTTTGATTACTTTTTTATCTTTTACAAGACTCGCCAACAGGATGAAAATCCCTTTTTGCGTCTGCGTGGTGTTTATCTTTTTTATACACAAAACTGCCATTTTTTTACTTGAGGTGTGTCCCCTTGAGGCATGTCCCCCAAGTTTTTTCTTGCCAAGCGGGGGGGCGGCATATTATAGTATCAGCGTGAAAAACAGACAGATCGTATTTATAAGTCTTTTCCTTTTTTTTGGTCTTTGCTTCGCATGCCGGGATTCATGCTCTGCCGGGACGGACACCCCATCAGGCATTCCCCGCCGGGGCGTGTGGATAAGCGTGTTCTCGCCGGAAAAGGTGTTATATTCAAGGGAAAACGCGGACCGCATGCTCAAAAACTGCAGGAACGCGGGCATAGACCACGTTTACCTGCAGATATACCGGGCCGGCAAGGCCTATTATGATTCGGACATCGCTCCAAAAACCGAATATGAAAAAGCAGCGGCCGGCGCTGACAGCGACCCCCTGAAATACCTGCTCGCGCAGGCCGGTAAAAACAACATAAAAATATACGCCTGGATAAATCTGCTCAGCCTGGCCCAGAACGAAAATGCCGCGATACTGGACGGCCTGGGCGAAGAAGTCCTGACACAGGACCGGCACGGAAGGAGTCCGCTGAGAAAAGGTAACAAAGACGGGTTAGATAAATATTACATCCGCGAAAACCAGCTCTTCCTTGAACCCGGGGACGAACGCGTAAGAAAATATCTCGTATCCGTAGCGGAAGAGATACTGAAAAAATATCCGGGATTCGCGGGCCTTCACCTCGATTACGTAAGGTATCCCGTGGCTGTCCCGTTCACGCCGGGTTCCAGGTTTGACTCCCACGGGATAAGCTACGGCTACGCGGACGTCAATATCCGCAATTTTCAGGCAGCAACAGGGCTTGACGCGCGGAACATGAAACCTTCCCCGGAAAATTTTAAACAATGGGACGGCTGGCGGAGGGATCGGGTTACCGCTCTCGTCCGGGACATATCCACGCGCGCGGGAAAGATATCCCCTGCTTCGGAAATATCCTGCACCATAGCTCCGTCCATGGAAAGAACGTATCTGGTAAGCTTTCAGGACTGGACGCGCTGGCTCAGGGAAGACCTTATCGACTATGTGGTGGTCATGAACTACACGCACGACCCGGCGCTTATGGACCTGAACTCACGCTCCATGCTTCTCCCCGGGTTCAAAGACAGGATATATATAGGGCTGGGAGCGTACCTGCTGAATGACAGGCCGGAGCTGCTTAAAAAACAGCTGAGGATACTGCAAAAACTTTCTCCGGGCGGTATCGTTATATTCTCTTATGATGATATCGCCGATAAAACCGGCGTTTTGCATGATTTAAATGATTAAAATAAGGTCTGTATAAACCGCTATGCCGCCGGAGCCGCGGCTTTCCGCAAACGGTCCATTACAGCCAGGCCTATCCCTCGCTCCTGAAGAGCTTCGGCAACGATAATATCCACGCCTTCGGTGTCAAATTCCCTTAACACGTGAAAAAGCCTGGAAGCGCATGTCCTGCCGTCATCTCCCGGACCCAGTATTTTATGATCAAATTCCATGTAAGAAGAAGCATGCTCCTGCTTAGACATTATGCCGACCTTATATCCCCCTTCAATGCTGTCCCTTACGACAGACAACGTGCTTTCTATCTGTCTGCCGCTCTCCTCGACAATAACGACCCTGGGCCGCGGAGAATAATGCCGGGGATATTTGCCCGGCGACTTCTCCGCGAGCTCACTGTCCGTGTACACATATATCCCCTTTACGACCGATCTTAACTCCTCCAGAGAGATGCCTCCGGGCCGCAGGATAACGGTCTCTCCACCCGTAAACGCCACAACAGTGGACTCCAGACCGATCTCTGTCCTGCCGCCGTCAATGACCATGTCAACGGCATCGCCAAGATCGTCCATGACATGCTGCGCCGTGGTGGGAGAAGGCCGGCCGAACAGATTGGCGGAAGGCGCGGCTATCGGGACCTCCGCCGCTTTTATCAGTTCCCTGGCTATAATATTCGAAGGCATGCGCACGGCAACCGTATCAAGACCCGTGGTAACAATGTCCGGGACCTTCATGGTCTTCTTTAAGACCAATGTCAACGGGCCGGGCCAAAAACGTTCCATAAGTTTTTTCGCTTCCGGCGGGACGGTCTCTACCAGTTCATACAGGTTCTTCTCAGCCGCTACATGCACGATAAGCGGATCATCAAGGGGACGTTTTTTTGCCTCAAATATCCTGCTTACGGCTCCCGGGTCCATGGCATCCGCCCCGAGCCCGTAAACGGTCTCTGTGGGAAAAGCGACAAGTCCCCTGTTATTGATAAGGTGCGCGGCTTCTTTGACCAGTTCAGGGTCTATGTCGCGAGGATCGATCCTCAGGATAGGCGGTCTCATTGTTTCGCAACTCGTGATCGGTAATTCGTTATTTTCATCAAAGGGGAAGTTGGCGCCCGGTGAGGATGCGGTACGCTTCCCTGTATTTCTCTGACGTCTTCCGAACGATGTCTTCCGGAAGTTCGGGCCCAGGCGGGGTTTTGTCCCAATCCAGGGTCTCCAGATAATCCCGGACAAACTGCTTGTCAAAACTCTTCTGGGAGCGGCCGGGAGCGTATCCGTCCTTCGGCCAGAAACGCGAAGAATCGGGCGTAAGCACCTCGTCCACAAGTATTATCCCGTCCTGTGTCCTGCCGAACTCCAGTTTTGTATCCGCAATGATTATTCCCCTGGACTCGGCGTAATCCCTGGCCTTTTCATAAACGGACACGCTCTTTTCCTTTAACAGTTGAAATACTTCCCCGCCGACCTGTTCGATCATCTCTTCCTGGGATATATTTTCGTCATGCCCGGATTCCGCTTTCGTGGAAGGCGTGAATATCGGTTCCCGGAGCCTGTCGGATTCCTTCAATCCTTCGGGCAGGTCAATGCCGCATATTTTGCCGGACTTTGTGTAATCCTTCCAGCCTGAACCGGAAATATATCCTCTTACTATGCACTCGACCGGGACCGGTTCCGCTTTTTTTACGAGCATGCTCCTGCCTTCAAGCAGGTCCCTGTATCCCTCCAGCGCGGGCTCCAGGTCGATCATCCCGGCCATATCAGACGTTATCACATGATTGGCGATGATGTCCTCCGTGAACCCGAACCAGAACTCGGAGATAGAGTTAAGGACCTTGCCTTTGGCCGGTATCCCGTTCTTCATTATCACGTCGAACGCGGAGATCCGGTCCGTGGCGACAAACAGCAGTTTATCGCCCAGATCGTAAACGTCCCTGACCTTGCCCCTTTTAAAAAACGGGATACCCGGCAATTCCAGCGTCAACAACGGACTCTCCTGTATCATTGCAACAACCCCTCGAGCACAAACGGAGACACATAATCCCCGTGCTTCTTCCTGCACTCTTCAAGCCTGGCCATCTGATCGTCCAGGGCTTTCATCAGGGCATGAGGGGTATCGAATACCTTGGAATGATATATCTTCTTTATTCTCTTTTTCTTGTCCATGCGCTCGGGGATACGCAGAGTGAACTGCTCCTCATATTCCTCCCTGGTGTAGCCCCTGCCAAGGACCTCCCTGAACAAGGGAACAAGGTCCTGATATGCGGGGAAATATCCCGTCGGCGTCTTAACGGCGCCGGCTTCCCCGTTGACCCGCAACTCCATCCATCTGACCCATACGTGTTTATCCTTTATCCCGTTAAGGTAATTTCCGTCCTTTCCTTTAAGAAAATAATTCACGTGGAATATCAGCGGCGGGTCTTTGATCCCCTCCACTATATCCAGATTGTTCTGTATGTATCTTCCTATGGGGATGGAAAGAAAATCCAGGTTTGCCATGAGGTTGAATTTTCTGACGCCCTCTTTCCCCAGAGTGGCCGCTGTGGTCTCTGATTCGATCGTGGCCGCCTGCGTCAGTATTCCGTGCGCCCAGTCAAAAGACTGTTCCACCGGGACATTGGTATCTGAATCACGGCCGCCGTATATCACTCCGCCTATTTTGACCCCTTCGGGGTTTGCAAGGTTTTCATCACAATTTTCCAGGCTTTCCAGCCGGATCGTGTACCGGGCGTTCTTGTGCGCTGGCAGTATCTCGTTGTCGTCAGGCCCCTTTCTGCCCTGATACCATTTCCCCGCGAAATTAACGCCCTCCTCGGGTTCCGGCTCCCCGCTGCCGAGCCAGTCCGGCCTGTTGTCGGTCGTCACCAGAACGTTGGAAAATATTATCTCCGCCGGCGAGGTAAGGGCCTTGAATATCGCCGGATCGCTCCGGGCGCTGACATCCTTTATGATCCCGAAAATGCCGCTTTCCACATTCACGGCCCGGATGTTTCCGTTCTTGCAGCGAAGATATGCTATATCGTCGCCTATTATCTTTTCCCCCTCCAGCATGGCGGTCGCGGTCTTCCCGCACGCGCTGGGAAAAGAACCGGTAAAATAGGTCAACCTTTTTTTATCCGGCCCGTGGACACCCATGACAAACATGTGTTCGGTCAGCCACCCCTCTTCGGAAGCCCGTTTTATGGCCAGACGCATGGCCAGTTTCTTCAACCCCACGGTATTTCCCGCGTACTGGGTATTGGCGCTGTATACCATCTCTTCTTCAAGATCTATATACACCCGCCGGTTATACACGTCGCGGCTGACACGGTTCTCCAGCGCCCCGGCGCTGTGCACAAAGCGGAAAAATCTGTCGGCGCCGGATAACCTTTTAAACTGCTCATACCCGCTGCGGTAAAGGATGTCCTCTGAATGGGCCACGTAAGTAGAATCGGTTATCTGCACCGCGGAAATGGAGAATTCAGAATCCGTGGGCCCCAGGCAGAAGAAAGATATGTACATTTCCTTGCCCGCCATTATATCCTTCAGGATAGCGCGGATCTCTTTCAGGCCTTCTTCTCTGTCAATAAAACTTATATCGGAGCCGAGGACCTCGTCCGGCCTGAGAAGATATCTGGTATTTGTTTTATCCCTCGCCTGGTCATAATATCCGTCAAAATGGACCGTGTGCCCGGGTATCCGCAACTCTTTTTCCTCCCCGGTCTCCAGCGCCTTTTTGCGTATATACTCCGCGTCATCCTCTGAATCGGTGCGGATAAAGACCGATCCCGGGTTACACAATCCGACGTATTCAGCGAGGAACGCGATAAGCCCCGGGTTATCCAGTCCCTCAAGTTTTCCGTAATTTTTTTCCCCGCATTTCCGCAACAGGACGTCTTTATGTTCCTTCTTCATTATTCTCCTTATCCCCATTCACGCTCTGTCAACACAGCGCTATAGATCTAACAATATATGTTATAATACAAATCTCAGCATGTCAACGGGAAGAATAAAACCTGTTACGAATTAAGTATTGTGTCCCCGGAACAGGGAGTGTATAATTGTGTCCATGAGAACCAGACAGGACATATTCATGACTATTGTTCTTCTGTCAATCGTTTTCCTGACAGGCGGATGCGTGTCATATCCGGAAAACATGGGTGACGTTTTCGGCGTGGGGCACACTGACCTTGAAAAAGCGCGAAGCACCGGCATAACAAAAGAGATCGATCTCCCGCGTGACAAAACCTTTGATAAGATCACGGGAATACTGAAAGCCGGCGGCCTGACCATATATCAGAGCAACCCGGACAAAGGTTATATCATAGTAATGGGTTTTCCGAAACAAACCGATACCACGCGGGTGGGCATCTTCTTTGAATCCGCGGGACAAGGCAGGACCAGCGTAACCCTGAGTTCCCTCAGCAGCACCGCTCTTAAAAAGGCGGACCGGCTCATTCTGGAAAAGCTGTAATAACGCGGAGCCCCCGGTTAAGCATATCAGTGTATCAGGATATGCTCACTCTACTCTAAAACATGTAATTCCACCCTTTATCCGCGTATTTCCGCGAGATAAGCGACTTTAATTCCTCTGTATCGCCGGAGGCGGGTTCCCATTCGCCTTCTGCGGCTGAAAACGCCTTCATGATCACCCGCTTCATTTCCTCCATGTCCACCGGAATATTACGCACAAAATCCCGGTGCGGCCTGCCCTTTCTATACTCCGGTTCCGAGGCGGGATGCCTCAAAAGACCCGATATCCGGTCAATATCAAAATCCACCATAAAAGTGCCGTGATGAAGCAGATAGGAACGTTTTCTCGCCTGGGCGTTGCCGGATATCTTTTTACCGTCTATCGCGAGATCCGAAACAGGGAAAAATTCCGCCGCAAGGCCCCTGTCCCTCAAAAGGCCGGCTACCCTCTCCAGAATCGCGAGGTAGGAAGTACGGATGAGCCGGTACTTTCCGTCGCTCTCATAAGCAAGGACCAGGGAATAATTCAGGCAACCCGGCCCCTGCAGCACGGTCCCGCCGCCTGATATGCGTCTTATTATCTTTATTCTCTCGCGCCGGCATCTTTCCATAAAACAATCCTGCGATATCGTGGAGGCCCGGCCCGCCGCGATAAAATATTCATCAGGGGTCCATAAACGCAGGGTCTCGCCGATGCCACCGGTTTCGGCTTTATGAAGAAGCAGTTCGTCCAGTGCCACTGATTCTTCCGGACTGGAGGGTTGGTAATTAACGAGTTTCATTTTCTAATACACGTATTTCTACTCGGGTATCCCTGAACACGAGTAACGACCGTTTACCATGTTCCTACCAGGGGCCCCCTACGCACAGAGGTCCATGTCCCTGGCGGCTTTGACCTCGTCCAGCCGGCCGACAGGCGCGGTCTTCGGAAATTCCCGGAAGGCGGCCGGGTCCTTTTCCGCCAGTCCGGCAAGCTCGATCATGACATCTATGAACCTGTCAAGTGTCTCTCTGGACTCGGTCTCCGTGGGTTCGATCATAATGGCTTCTTTTACATTAAGGGGGAAATACACGGTGGGCGGGTGTATGCCTCTGTCTATGAGCGCTTTCGCGATATCAATGGCGTGGACACCTCTTTCCGCCTGCCGCGCCGCTGATATCACGAATTCATGCATACAGTTCTCGGCGTAAGGGATATCATAATGATGTTCCAGCCGGCTTTTAAGGTAATTCGCGTTTAAAACGGCATGCTCGCTCACTCTCCGGAGCCCTTCCCCGCCCAGCAGAAGTATATACACGTACGCTTTAAGCAATACCGCGAAATTCCCGTAAAAAGGGGCAATGTAGCCTATGGAAAAAGGCCTGTCATAGTCCAGCGCAAACGCGCCGTCCGTTCCTTTTATAACACGCGAAACAGGCAGAAACGGCGCAAGATACTCTTTGACTCCTACCGGCCCCGCGCCCGGCCCGCCGCCGCCATGAGGCGTCCCAAAGGTCTTGTGGATATTGAGATGCACTATATCAAACCCGAGATCGCCGGGCCTGGCCTTGCCCATTATCGCGTTCAGGTTCGCGCCGTCGTAATACATGAGAGCTCCCGCCTCATGGGCCATATCAGCTATTTCTTTTATCCGCGGGTTGAATATACCGAGCGTGTTGGGACAGGTAAGCATCACGCCCGCGGCCTCCCGGTCAAGGGCCTTCTCGAATTCCGCGATGTCCATGACACCGTTCTCATCGGTCGTGATCGACCTGACCTCATATCCGGCGATAGCGGCGCTGGCAGGGTTGGTGCCGTGCCCTGAATCCGGGATCAATATGTACTTCCGCCTTTCCCCTTTACTTTTGTGATAAGCGGCAATGAGCATGACCCCGGTAAGTTCGCCGTGCGCGCCTGCCATGGGATGAGTGGTGAATTCATCCATGCCGCTTATTTCACACAACGCCCTTTCAAGACCGTTTATTACCTCAAGCGCGCCCTGGGTAAGCGTCGCTCCCTTTACGAGCTGCGGCTGAAGGGGATGCAGCGACGCGAAACACTCCAGGTTCGCGATCTTCTCAAGAAATTTCGGGTTATATTTCATGGTGCAGGACCCGAGCGGATAAAAATGCGAATCCACCCCGAAGTTCATCCTTGAAAGTCTGGTAAAGTGTCTCACAACCTCTGGCTCGGATAAACCCGGAAGTTCCGCGGCCTCGGTTCTGGTATAACGAGGATCTATCGCCCCGGCCGGAGGGCAATCCCTTGCCGGCAGTCTCACGCCTTCTTTCCCTGGCCCGGATCTCCTGAATATCAGCTCCACAGGGCCTCCTCCAAAGCGTCAGCGAACATTGTTATCTCCCGCTCCGTCCTTTTCTCCGTTACAGCGACCAGCAGGTAATCCTCCATATCCGCATAGTACCGCCCGAGCGGAAAACCCGCCACTATCCCCTTATCCAAAAGCTTGCCTATTACCTTGTCGGCGCTGCCGGGAAGTTTCAAGGTAAACTCGTTAAAGGTCGGCGCGCTTCTCTTGACTTCCACGCCTTTTATCTTTCCCAGCTTCTGCCCGGCATATTCGGCTTTATCCCGGCAGATCCGGGCCAATTCCACGAAGCCCTGCTTCCCGATAAGCGACATATAGACCAGCGCGCGTAAAGCGCAGAGAGCCTGGTTGGAACATATATTGGAAGTGGCCTTTTCACGGCGTATATGCTGCTCCCTTGTCTGCAGGGTGAGCACATATCCGACACGTCCTTTTCCGTCAGTCGTAGCTCCCGCGATCCGGCCGGGCATTTTGCGGACAAATTTCTTCCTCGCGGCCATGAACCCCAGATACGGCCCTCCGAACGAAAGCGGCATGCCCAGGCTCTGTCCCTCTCCCACGGCTATATCCGCGTCCATCTCCCCCGGCGTCTTCAATAACCCCAGGGATACAGGATAAACGCTTTCTATGACCAGGGCGCCGGCTTTATGGCATTTTTCGGATATATCACTGTGGTCATCTATGGCCCCGAAAAAATTCGGGTTCTGGAGGATGACGGCCGCGGTGCTGTCATCAAGATACTCGTCTATCATACCCCTGTCACTCTGTCCGTGGCTCACCGGTATCTCCGAGAAATCAATGGACAGATTGCTGGTATAAGAATACATCATCTTTCTGTATATCGGATTGACCCCGCCGTCCATGATGATCTTATTCCTGCCGGTGATCCTTATCGCCATCATCGCCGCTTCGTATAAAGCGGTGCCTCCGTCATAAAGTGAAGCGTTAGCGGCCTCCATGCCTGTCAGTCGGCAAATACAGCTCTGGTACTCGTAAATAGCCTGAAGCGTGCCCTGGGAAGCTTCCGGCTGATACGGTGTATACGCGGTGTAAAATTCAGAACGTGAAACAATGGCATCGAGCGCCGCGGGGATATAATGATCGTAGAATCCGCCGCCGATAAAATAAACGAGTTCGGTCAGGTTTTTCCTGCCCAGGCCCCGCAGATATTTTTCGACGTCAAATTCAGAACTGCCCGGAGGCAGGTTAAAAGACAGGGGGCGGAGCGCCGGAGGGATGATCCTGAAAAGTTCTTCCATGTCCCCGGTCCCGATGCCTATGGCTCCAAGCATTTCTTTTACGTCACCCTCGGCATTGGGGATATAGTTCACTGCTTTAACTCCTTGAGATAATTCTCATAAGCCGCGGCATCCATCAGGCTTTCGATCCCACCCGCGTCATCGACCCTGAGGCGGCATATCCACCCTTTGTCGTAAGATGAGCGGTTCATCTCCCCGGGCGCGTCCGTCAGTGCCTCATTTACTTCGATGACCTCGCCTGAAACAGGGGAATAGACCTCGCTCGCCGCTTTTACGGACTCGACTGTCGCCATATTTTCAGACTGTTCTATCCTCTTCCCCTTTTCCGGGAGTTCGACAAACGTAATATCCCCCAGCTCTGATTGAGCATACTCCGTTATCCCGACAACCGCTTCGCCATCTTCGACTCTCACCCATTCGTGCTCTTTTGTATATTTCAGATCCTGCGGTATCATCCCTCCTCCTTTTTTCTTCGTCAGGCCTTTCCCGCCATGACGTTATTTCCGGACAAAGGGCGGCTTTCTGATATTCGCCCTGATCTCGACCCCGCCGCGGGTAAGCGTTATTTCCCGCCCTTCGACCGCGAATTCCCTGTCTATATAGCACAGGCCTATGCCCTTTTTCAGGCAGGGCGAAAACGTCCCGCTTGTGACCCTGCCCGCTTCAATGTTATCGACCTTCGCAAGGTAGTTCTCCCTCGCGGCCCTCCGGCCCTCACACACGAAACCGGCCAGGACGCGGCCGAACCCGTGTTCTGCCTGTTCCAGAAGCTTTTTTTTGCCTATGAAATCCTTTTCCATGCGGACAAATTTCCCAAGGCCGGCTTCGGCCGGGGTATGCTCAACGTCAATATCGTGCCCGTACAGGGAATATCCCATCTCCATGCGCAGGGAATCACGGGCCCCGAGACCGGCCGGCCTGACACTGCCGAAACTCATTAACACATCCCAGAGTTCGCCCGCGGCAGAGGCGGAAAAAAACATCTCGTATCCCGTTTCTCCCGTATAACCGGTCCGGCTTATCATTACATCCACGCCCTTAAACCCGGCGTTTATAAAAAAAAACCTTTTTATCGCCCGGACGGCCGAACTGCCGAACACGGAACCCGTTACTTCCGTTGACAGCGGGCCCTGAAGGTCCAGCTTGGCGATATTCGCGGATCCGTCCGAAAGATCCGTCCCGGAGGAAAGATTTGACCGTATCCATTTACCGTCACTCTCCACGGTCCCGGCGTTCACCACCATCATATATTCCCGCGCAGATATCCTGAAGACAATGACATCGTCTATTATCCCCCCCTCTCTGTTCAGCAGGAACCCGTACCGGCACCTGCCATCCACCAGCCCTTTTATGTCGCATGTCATGAGCCTGTCCAGGTCCTGTTCCGCGGAACTTCCCCTTATAAACAACTCCCCCATATGGCAGATATCAAAAAGGCCCGCTTTGGAACGGGTGTGCAGATGTTCTTCGATTATGCCTGTGTATTGAACGGGCATGTTCCATCCTGAAAAAGGCACCATACGGGCGCCTGCTTCACAATGTTTGCCGTAAAGAGGCGTTCTCTTTAAAAGGTCATCGGACATGAGACTAATATCAGTGCGAGGTTTTTTATCCGGAGTTTTCAGTAATTTCGCCGTAACCTACACGAATCTGTCATAGACAGCAAGGGTATTACGCGCTATGTGCTCTTTGGTATACTGTTTTTCAACCATCTGTCTGCCCGTATAGCCGAACCGTTTTCTTAACTTCTCATCTTCCAGAAGATTATTGATCTTTGACGCCAGGGTCTCAAAATCTTTGACAGGGATAACGAATCCGTTTATGCCGTCGCTGATGATCTCCGGCATACCGCCCATCCTGGTGACTATAATGGGTTTTTCCGACGCCATGGCCTCGAGCATGGTAAGGCCAAAAGGCTCACACCCGGTCGAGGGGTACAGGACCACATCGGAGACGGCGTACAGTTCCTTGACCTCATCCAGCGTGTAACAATCTATCAAAACGCTGTCTTCCAGTTTAAACCGTCTTATAAGGTTCACGAAATAAGCTATATCCTTCTGCTGTGTCTCGCCCCAGTCCACTATGTTCTTCGAACCGGCCAGGACCAGGATCACTTCCGGATGTATCCTCTTTACGAGATTTATCGCCTTTATGCTGACATCGCAGCCCTTTGCCATGCCTATCCTTGCCGGATGGAAAATGACCTTTCTGCCCTTGAGCTGCGGGTATTTTTTCAACACGTTGGAAGGATCCACCCCCGCGTGGAACTTATCCTGATCTATCCCGTGGTGTATGACCGTGATCTTCCTGTCATCGACGCCTATCCCTATTATCTCCTTTTTTATGAAGTGGCTCACCGCGATTATATGCGTCCAGTCCACTTTCTCCGTAAGGTCCAGGAACAGCACATCGTCCCATACGTTATGAGCCGTGAGGATCAAGGGTATCCCCCTCGCCTTGGCCAGGCTCTCCAGGGTATGCGTGTGCACCTCGCTGAAATAATGCATATTATGGGCATGTATCACGTCCGCCTTTGTCACGTCCAGAAAAGACGTAAAAACCTGGCGGACATCTTCCGCCAGACCCGCCAGGCCTCTTTTAAAAAGCCAGTTCAGGTCCATAAGAGGGGTCCTGTAAATAGTCGCGCCCTCATAGTCATATTTACCGTGTATCCCTTCCACCGCGCCTGTAAGAAGGCTCACGTTATTTCCCTGTTTCACCATCTCGGGCAGTACTATCGTCAGGTGCGTTTCCACGCCCCCGATTATGGGCGGGAACCCCCAGTGAAGATAAGCTATATTCAATCTGCGTCTTTTTGAATCACCCATTAGCCGTCTCCTCCATTCTTGATCCTGCGGATTTACTAATAATAGAACTCTATGCCGGGCTGTTTCCCCCCTTTAGAGAAAGCATGTGTCCTGGTGTCTTCTATCACATAATTCTTGTTAAAGACAGTTACGTAAAATTTCCCCTTCCTGCCGGATTTCAGCTTGATCTTTACCAGGTCGTTCGCTACCTCGAACCTGAATAGACGTCCTTTCCAGAAAAATGAAAAGATGAGCTTCTCCCATGTCCTCGGCATCCGGGGATTCAGGAACAGTCTTTTTTCGGTTATGTTCAAACCCGCGAACCCGAAGATGAGGGCCTGGTAAGTGCCGCCCAGGCTTGCCCCGTGGGCGCCTTCCCCGGTGTTCCCGTAAAGATTACTGATATCAGCTCTCAACGCGACATTAAAAAGATGATACGCCCTGTGAAGATCCCCGACCCGGGAGCCCATCAGGGCATTAATGGACGGGCTGAGAGAGGATTTATGAGCTGTCTTCCGGACATAGTAGTAATAATTCGCCTTTATCTCTTCGAGAGGAAAGAATTCGTATAACATGTAAAGCAGCATAATGACGTCGGCCTGCTTGATAAACTGGGTCTTTCCCATATCCGTGGTGCCCAGGCCTTCGGGCAATATGGGTATTCCGTTCTCGTCCATTTCCTGGAAATCAACGTCCTTTAATTTAAAATACCCGTCGAACTGCTCAATGACCTTTTTTTTGTTTATGTGGAATTTCTTGACCTTCCTGGCGATAGCCCTCCACTCCTTCACTTCATTCTCTTTTAACCCGATCTTCCTTCTCAGGTCACCGCACACGCGGGGGGATCTTCTCTTAAAAGCGTTATAGGCTTTATGCGCTGTGAGAAGGTTCCATCTCATTATAAGGTTCGTGAACACGTTATTGTTGACGCCGATATGGAACTCATCCGGTCCTATAATGTCCCGCACCTCGTAAATGTCTTTTTTCTTGTTATATTCCATCCTGCTGGCACAGAACCTCGCTGTCTCGAAAAGCATCTCATACCCGCAATCTTCCATGAACCGTTCATCGCCGGTGGCAATGTGATATTGTTTTACCGTATACGCGATATCCGGGGTGATATGGTGTTCCATGCTGCCGGTGTATATCTTCACTATCTCCCCGTTGATATCCTTTGCCCATGTCGGGGTTTCCTCGGCTCCCGACTCCGCGGACTCCCACGGGAACATGGCCCCTTTATAGCCCGCTTCCTGCGCGATCTTCCGCGCTTCATCAAGCCTTTTATACCTGTACAAAAGCATGTTCCTGGCCACGTCCGGGTTGGTGAGCAGATAAAAAGGCATGAGAAATATCTCCGTATCCCAGAAAATATGACCTCTGTAACCTTCCCCGGACAGGGTCCTGGCCCCGATACTGGAAAAACCATCGTCAAAATGCCCGCATATGAGCATGTGGTAAATGTTAAAGCGCATATTCACCTGAAGATTGGCGGTCCCCTTTATGATAACGTCGGATATCGCCCACAATCTTTCCCATTCCCGGATATGTTCATTTAATAAACCCGTGAATTTGGAATGAAACGCCCTGTAAAACCTGGAGAAGGTTTCTTCTTTATGCTTCGCACCTTTTTTATCCCCCGGGAAATCCTCTATATAGAATATTTTGGTAAATGTTATGGGTTTGCCTTTTTTCACCTTTATGTTGAAGATATTATCCCTGGCGTATGTCTTTTTACCCTCTTGCTCATAATGGAATCCGCTCCAGTAGACAAGCGCGTGCCTTTTCTCAAAGGTCTCTACCACAAGATATCCGGCGTTCCTGTGCTGCCCCAGTTCTTTTATGCGGAAATGTTTCTTTCTCCCTTCGGTAACCGTGCCCGAATTATAGACAGAAGTGTCTATGCCGGTCTGGACGTCCACCACGTAGTCCCTGTCCAGAGGGGTAAGGACTATCTGCATCGCGCCGATGTTCTTTTTCTGCATCGAGATGAACCTTAACGACTCATAGGCAAACCGGTGGCCTTTACTGTTTTGGTACAGAGTATCCCTCAACAGGACGCCTTTTTTCATATTAAGGACCCTCCTGTGGTTCAGGACATCCATGGCGCCCATACCTATTTTTTCCCCTCCGACGGAAAATTTGAAATTAACGGGATCGGGGAAATTGACCAGTTCCGACACCTGCGCGGTCAGCTTATCATATATTCCCGCTATATAGGTCCCTGGCTTTGAGTTATAGGGAAACTCTTCCAGCACGCTCCTTGACCCGATATATCCGTTACCCAGGGCAAACTGAGCTTCCCGGATATGTTGAATATCCTTATCCCAGTCGGTCTCTTTTATCAACCACAACTCGTCCTCGGCGAATTTCGAGTATACAGGTCTCCTGTACTTGTCGTCTTTTTTCTTCATGATCTCCTTTTCGTTGCCGGCGCCTTTCCAGATAATAATACCATAAAAAACGGCTTTTGAAAAATCAAACTTGCGCGGATACGGCTTTATAAGCGAGATATGATCCATGCGCCTCATACGAACTCCGTACCATGGGCCCGGAAAGCACAACAGGGACCCCCGCTCTTTCCGCTTCTTCTTTAAGCCCCTGAAACTCCGCGGGGGTATAATACTTCCTCACGGGCCAGTGATCCGCCGAAGGACTTAAATACTGGCCGATATACAGTATATCGACACCCGCGTCCCGGAGATCCCGGATCGCGCGGATCAGCTCATCCTTTGTCTCTCCCAGTCCCGCCATTATCGAGGATTTTACGATCGATCGCGGCGAATGTCCTTTGAGTAAAGAAATGGTCCTGAGGGACTTACCGTAATTCGCTTCAGGCCGCAGGGCCGGATACAGGGAGAACGGCATCTCGATGTTGTGCCCGACCACTTGAGCGCCTGAAAAAACTATTTCCCTTAATAAGCCGCGGTCAGCGTCCATATCGGGGATAAGGAGTTCGATCAGGGCGAAAGGAGCGCCGGTCCTGATCTCTCTCACCGTGTCAACGAACTGGTTCGTTCCCCTGTCCGCAAGGTCATCCCGTGTCACAGAGGTTATAACGGCGTATTTTATACCCAGCCTGCTTACCGCAGCGGCTATCCTGCCGGGTTCGAAAGGATCCGGGTCCTCGGGGACCCCTGCCGCGATATTACAGAAGCGGCATCGCCTGGTACAGTTCCTCCCGAGTATCATAAAAGTCACGTGCCCCTTCTCCCAGCATTCTCCCCTGTTCGGACAGGCCGCGTCCCAGCAAACGCTGTTCAAATTCAGCTCATTTAACAGGTCCCTGACCCTGCCGACATTTCCGTCCCAGGAGACCCTGCTCCGGATCCAGCCGGGACGTTCGAGTACGGTATTATTTTTCTTTCCATTCCCCATACAGGTCATGTAACGCCCCTATCAACCGAAGCGCGTCTTCAGGCGCGCGCGCCTCAGCGTCGTTATTAAAATAAACGTACACTTCCTTTTTTTGCCTGACACATTCACGTATGAACTCTATCCATCCGCGTAAAAGAGATACCGGATAACCGCCCGCGTACTTCCCGCTCGTGCCGTGGAACCGTATATAGCATATATCCCCCACTGGTATTATCGGCGATTCCGACCCTGCCATGTCGTGCAGGCACATGGACGTCTTCCCGGCGGACAGTATGTCATAGATACTGCCGCTGTACCAGGAACTGTCACGGAATTCAAAAACATACCGGAACCCGCCGGGTAAACCGCTGATAAACCCGGCCAGCCTCCCGGCGTTAACACCCCAGTGCGGCGGCAGTTGGAATAAGACAGGCCCCAGCCTGTCGCCGAGCAGCCGGGCCCGGTCAAGAAAATTCCTCACAGGCTCGCCGGCATCCCTGAGTTTTTTCATATGGGTGATAAAACGACTGGCTTTTACCGCGTATATAAACCCCGGCTGTGCCTGTTCCCGCCACGATCCAAAAACAGAAGGGGCGGGAAGCCTGTAAAAGGTGTTATTTATCTCGACCGTGGAAAAGACAGACGAATACTCTTTGAACCAGCTTTTGGAAGAACTTCCTTCGGGATAAAAAAGGCCTTGCCAGTGCTTATAATCCCAGCCTGAGCACCCTATATGAATTCCCATATCGATCTGGTCGGCCAGGCCTGACCACTTTCCTGACTCTTACATTTCCGAGAGATATTTATATAATTTATACTGCTCTTCTACCTGTTTCTGCGCTTTTTCCAGAAGGCGCCTGGCCCTTTCAGGGTCAGCCCTTTTAAGGATATTATACCTGTTCTCGTTATATACATACTCCTCCAGGCTGATGCTCGGCGCTTTACTGTCAAGCGTAAGAGGGTTCTTCCCCTGGCCGCGGAGATCCGGATCATACCTGAAAAGAGGCCAGTGCCCCGAGTCAACAGCCCTCTTCTGTTCCTCAAGCCCTCTGGTCATATCTATACCGTGAGCTATACAGTGCGAATACGCGATTATTATAGAAGGGCCGTCATAGGCTTCCGCCCCGATAAACGCCTTTATCGTCTGCGATTGATCAGCCCCCAGAGCGATCTTTGCCACGTAAATGTACCCGTAAGTCATGGCTATCATGCCCAGGTCCTTTTTGCCTACAGGCTTTCCGGCAGCGGCGAACTTGGCGACCGCGCCCATGGGCGTGGATTTGGATGCCTGGCCGCCTGTATTGGAATATACTTCGGTGTCAAGGACCAGGAGATTTACGTTCTTCCCCGCGGCCAGCACATGGTCCAGGCCCCCGAAACCGATATCATACGCCCAGCCGTCGCCGCCCAGGCCCCACACAGACTTTTTTATGAAATATTCCGCGACGGATAAAAGCTCATCACAACCTTCACACCCTTCTTTCTTTAAAAGGCCTTTTAACCCGGAGACCCGTCCCCGCTGTTTTTCGATACCGTCCTGGTCAGACTGATCGGCTGATCTTATCTCGCCGAGAAGTTTCCTGAGGTCATCCCCGCATTTATTACCGGCGAGGATCCTGTCCGCCAGCTCACCGGCATACTCGGTATATTTATCCACAGCCAGACGCATCCCGTACGCGATCTCCGCGGTATCCTCAAAAAGCGAGTTGTTCCACGCGGGCCCGCGCCCGTCGGCACGCTTGGTGTAAGGAGTGGTCGGCAGATTTCCGCCATAAATGGAAGAACATCCCGTCGCGTTGGCGATCAGCGCCCTGTCTCCGAAAAGCTGCGTCAGCAGCTTGACGTAGGCTGTTTCGCCGCAACCCCCGCACGCCCCGGAATACTCGAAAAGCGGCTTTATATACTGACTGCCTTTTACGGTATCGCGCCTGTAAAGCCCGGGGTCCGGGTCCGGCAGGTCCAGGAAAAATCTGTAATTTTCCTTCTCCGCTTCGCGCAACGGCTCAAGGGGCATCATCCTGATCGCCTCCCGCGCCTTCATGGGACAGCTTTCAACGCATACCCCGCATCCGGTACAGTCTTCCGGGGCCACCTGAAGCGTATAGACATGCCCTTCGACTCCCTTGAGCGGTTTCGGCGCCGTGTGCTTAAGGGCCGGCGGCGCGTTCTTTAAAAGCTCCTCTTTGTATATTTTCGGCCGGATGGCGGCGTGTGGGCAGAGAAGGGAGCACTTTCCGCACTGGATACAGGTTTCCGGGTTCCATACCGGGATGT
>DAOVKF010000008.1 GCA_030631915.1 Candidatus Omnitrophota bacterium | reverse complement strand
GACATTTTTATGCCATTTCGCAACCCGCTCATACAGCTTTGGCCGTGTTTTTACGTGATGAGCTGCAGGTCCCTGATATTGAGCTGAATGGTCTCGATCCCTCTCCAGGTGTTTATGGAAGGAGTATACGCGAGGTTTATCACGCTTCCCTGTGAGGGCCTTGAGACACTCTTTTTCTTGAAAGTGATGGCCTCACAGGTAAGGTTCCCGCAGGCAGCAAGGAACTTAAAGCCTCCCCTGCCTATATCACGGGGCTTATTTTTCACGGTTATACTGTTTGTGCAAAAAACCGGCTCAATGTTCCCCGGGCCATAAGGCATAAGCATTTCCATCTCCCTGATAAGTCTTACCCCGATGTAGGAGAAGGGCAGATCCAGGTCTATTCCGAGTTCCGGCAGTATGTCTTTCTTCCGGGCAAAATGCCTTCCGGCAACGGAATTAATGGACCTTCTGAAGCTCTCTATATCCTTTTCCATGATCTTGATACCGCACGCGGCCTCATGTCCTCCAAAACCGATCAGATGGTCACTGGCTTCCTTTAAGCCCTCAAAGAGGTTGAATCCTTCCACGCTTCTGCCTGACCCCTTACCCCTTCCGGCTTCCAGGGTTATCAATATCGCGGGGATCCCGTATCCGTCTACCATCCTGGAAGCCACGATACCTAAAACCCCGGGATGCCACCCTTCCTCCGCCAGGACCATGACCCTGGTCTCCTCGAGGTCGACCTCTTTCTCGACCAGCCTTACCGCTTCCCGCAACAGGTCCTTTTCTATGGCCTGGCGGTTCCTGTTCTCCCGTTCAAGTATCTCAGCAATATCGCGAGCTCTTGGCTCGTCCTCACACAGCAGCAGATCCAACGCCGTATTCGCGGACCCGACCCTGCCCATCGCGTTTATGCGCGGCCCGAGCATGAAACTGATATGCCTGGACGTAAGTATTTCAGGGCTTACGCGCGCTACATCCATAAGCGCCCTGAGCCCGCATTTATCAGTGTTCCTGAGTCTCTTTAACCCCGCTTTTACCAGTATCCTGTTCTCCCCGTTCATGGGGGCTACATCCGCGACAGTCCCCAACGCTACAAGATCCAGGTGAGCATCGACCATCTCTTCCTGCCCCCGCATAAGCGCTCTGGCAAGCTTATAGGCCACGCCGACACCGGCAAGTTCCTTGAACGGATACGCGCAATCCGGCTGATGGGCATCTATTACCGCATAAGCGGGAGGCACGCCGTCCTCACGTATTTCATGATGGTCCGTTATTATAACGTCTATTCCATGATCATTCGCGCACCGGATCTCTTCAAATGAATTTATACCGCAATCGACCGTGATCATGAGCCTTATCCCCCTCTCTCTCGCCAGGGCAACGGCCCTTACATTCAACCCGTATCCATCATCCATCCTGTTAGGGATAAACGTGTCGTGATCAGCCCCCATTTCATCCAGGACGTACGATAAAAGCGCCGTCGACGTCACTCCATCCACATCATAATCGCCATAGACAAGGATCTTCTCGTTCTGAGCCACAGCCTTCCTGATCCTTGAAACACCTTTCTCCATATCCTTCATAAGAAACGGGTCATGACAGGAAGAAAGCCCGCCGAAAAGAACCACCTGGGCCTGTTCAGGGGTCCTGATATCGCGGTTTAAGAGCACCTGGGCGAAAAACGGCGAAATACCCAGCTCCGAGCAAAGAACTTTTTGCAAACGTGAATTGGGTTCATACACCTTCCATGTCTTCCTCATTTTTTATCCTTGCTCCCTCATGACGCATCAAACAGGCTCGACGTGGACTATCGTCTCTCTGACATTCGGTATATTCTTAAAGATGTCCCTTCTGAGTTTCATAGTGATAATATGCCCCTCCCTGACGGTCTTTCCCCCATCAATGCCGACAGTGATCTCGGTAAAAAATTCTATGCCGGATTTCCGGACCATTATCTTCTTTACATCCACCACGCCTTCGCAGTTTCCGGCAGTCTTTTCGATTTCCTTTTTTAATTCTTCCGGAGGGGCGGCATCCATAAGTTCGTCATAGGCCGCATGAAAGGACCCTATCCCGATCTTGAGAATGATCGCTGACACGACAATGCCCGCGACCGGGTCCATGAACGCCCATCCGAGCCTGGCGCCGGCGATCCCCGTTAAGACCGCGATAGACGAAAACTCGTCGCTCCGGTGGTGGAAAGCGTCTGCCATCAAAGAAGTGCTTTTGATCTTCCTGCTTAACGAGACGACCTGCCTGTACGTTATCTCTTTAATGACAATGGAAAAACAGGCCACGACAAGGGCTACGGTCTTAGGGGTGGGGATATCTCCGGAGATCAGTATCTTCAACGAATCATAACCGACCTTTAAGCCGAGAAGTATCAATATCAGCGAGATTATCTTGGCTGAAATGGATTCCGCGCGGCCATGCCCGAAGGGATGATGCGTATCCGGCGGTTTCCGGGCGATCTTAAAACCGATCAAAACGCCCACGCTCGTCATGCTGTCACCGGCTGTGTGAACGGCATCCGCGATCATTGCCTGAGACCTGCCGAAAACGCCGGCAAAGATCTTTAGGATGAACAGCAGGAGATTGGTCCAGATGCCGATCCGGGCGCCTCTCTCACCTTCTTCATATCTGTCTATATGATCACGGGGTTTCAACGTTTTTTATTCGCCCTTCTCGAGGGCCAATCTATCAACAGCGGGCTGGCGATAAATATGGAAGAATACGTGCCGACCAGGATGCCGATCAAAAGCACGAATGAAAAATCGTTGATCACCTTTCCGCCGAAAACAAAAAGAGCCAGGACCACAAACAGGGTCGTGAACGACGTCAGCACCGTTCTTGAGAGAGTCTGGTTTATGCTGGTGTTGACTATCTCTTCTTCCCCGGCTTTACGCATGAACTTCCTGTCCTCCCTGATCCTGTCAAACAGGACTATCGTATCATTGATAGAATAACCCACGATCGTCAGAAGAGCCGCTACAACCGGCAGGGATATCTCTCTTCCGGTAAAAGCGATTATGCCGAGACTTATCAGGACGTCATGGATGAGCGCGATGATCGCGGTCACCGCGAACCTGAATTCGAACCGGAACGAAATATACACGCATATCCCTATCATTGCGAACAGAAGGGCCTTGATCGCCACTCTCCTGAGATCAGCGCCCACGGCGGGACCGACCGTCTCTACTCTCATCACCTCAAAAGAATCTCCGCCGAATTCATTCCGCAGCCCGGCGATTATTTCACCCGTCCTCCCGCCGGGAGACCTGACGATAACTTCCTTGCCCGCTCCGAACCGCTGGATAGAAGATTCCCCCAGCCCGAGTCCTGCCAGGACCCCCCGGACATCCTCCGCGGTCACGGTCTCATGGAACTTAAACTGCTGTAAGGCGCCGCCCGTAAAATCGATGCCGTAATTCTTCTCGCCTCTCCGGGCAAAAACGAACATGCCGACAATTATGGCCGCCACTGAAAGAAAATACGCGGCCCTTCTGAACTTTACAAAAGGGATATTCGGCTTTGAGAAAAACTGGAGCATGGGAAGTCTGGCCATCTTCGGCTTGATATAAGTCAACAGGTCCATCATCAGACGCGTTACCACAAGCGCGGTGAACATGCTGGCGACGATACCTATGCTTAAGGTGGTCGCAAAGCCGCGGATCGGACCGGTGCCGAACTGGAAAAGGATAAGGGCGGTGATCAGCGTTGTGAGATTCGCGTCCAGGATAGTCCAGAATGCCTTATCGTAGCCGGCGGAAATAGCCGCCCGCAATGTCTTGCCAAGCCTGCTTTCTTCCCTGATCCTCTCGAATATAAGTACATTAGCGTCCACGGCCATGCCGATCGTAAGCACAAGGCCGGCTATGCCGGGAAGGGTAAGGGTCGCCTTGAAATAAGCGAGAACACCGGTAATAAGAACAATATTCAATATTAAGGCGATATTCGCTATGACGCCCGCCGCCAGATAATAGCATACCATAAAAAGAAGGACACCCAGGCCCCCCATTAAAATGGCCCTGACCCCTTTTTCAACGGAATCCCTGCCAAGCACAGGGCCCACACTTCTTTCTTCAATGATCTCAACAGGAGCCGGCAGGGCACCGGCGCGTAATACAATAGCTATATCCTTGGCCTCCTGCACGGAAAAGTTACCCGTTATCTGCGCCCTCCCTGACGGTATCTTCTCCCTGATCACCGGGGCCGTATAGATCTCTCCGTCAAGGACAACCGCCAGACGCCTTCCTATATTCCCGGCCGTAACATCCGCGAATATGGCCCCGCCTTTATTATTCAACTCTAGCGAAACATACGGCTGCCCGAACCCCTGCTGGCTGAATTCCGTGGTCGCGTCAACAAGCATGTCTCCCGTCATGACGACTTCGTTCTCCAGAAGAAGCGGCTCTCTGTCTCCGTCCCGCGTCTTCATGTATTTCAGCTCATATCCATCGACCGCCTCGTTCCCCACGCCCTTTTTCAGGAGCTCCGGGTCATCCCCGACAAGCCTGAACTCCAGATGGGCGGTGCGGCCCACGATCTCTTTAGCCCTCTCTCTGTCAGTTATGCCGGGAAGCTGGATGAGTATCCTGTCCTTTCCCTGCAGTTGTATCACGGGCTCCAGAACGCCGAACTGGTCTATCCGGTTCCTTATGACCTCCAGCGCGCGCTGCGGGGCATCCTTTGCTTCATCAGGCTTCAGCTTGGAAGTATCGACCTGTAAAACGAGGTGCATGCCGCCCTGAAGATCCAGCCCAAGATTTATGGTACCTTCACGTGCAATATTTCCGTCTTTATCATGGATATCCAGAGGCGGATAGGAATACCAGATCGCCGCGGTTGCGATCAAGACCACCAAAATACTTTTCCACCTGAGTTTTCCCCTCATATCGCCTTAATCCTTTCTTTTAACTACTAAAAGTATCTTCGAACACAAGTAACGACCGTTTATCATGTTCCTACCAGGGCCCCTCCGCCCGGTGTGGATCCTCCCTGTACGGAACATGATAAACGGTCCTTCGCCACGCCTCTGCCAGGGTGCCTGGGAGTATTCCTTCGCTAGCTCTTATTTGCGTTTGCGCTCTTCTCTTCAGCTTTTGCCGTCTTGAGTCTGCCTATCGAACTTTTCTGGACCTTGATCCTGGTGTTGTCATCAACCCGCAATGTTACGACGTCATTCTGTATATTGACTATTGTGCCGTATATCCCCCCGGATGTCACGATGTCGTCGTTCTTCTTCAGCCCTTCAAGCATCTTCTTATGTTCCTGCTGATTCTTTTTCTGGGGGCGGATCAACAAAAAGTAAAAGATAATGAAAATAAGCGCTATCGGCATCAGGCCTATCAGCGGGCTCTGCTGGGCCTGGACCGGTTGAGCCTGCGCGGTTTGCGCATACGCCAGAATTAACATGATAATACCCTTCCTTTTTTATTAATTTTGGATGAGAGAAATACAGTAACTGCTTACAGTAAGGATTGTTGACCATGTTCCTACCAGGGCCCCTTTGCCTCACCATCATATGATGCCGGACCGATATTTTTCCTCAAACTGCCTTCTGAAACCGGAAAAGCGATTTTCCCGGATAGCCGCCCGCGAAAGCTTTATAAGTGTAACATAAAAATGTATGTTATGCAAAGAAATCAGCCTCAAGGCAAGCAGTTCCCCGGCGTTAAGCAGGTGTCGTATATAGCCCCGGCTGTAGTGTTTACACGTGAAACAATCGCACATCGGATCTATGGGCCTGAAATCGTCTTTAAACGGGGCATTCCGCAGCTGCATTTCGCCGGAAAAAGTAAATGCCTGGCCATTCCTGCCGTTACGGGTGGGAACAACGCAGTCAAACATGTCAATACCGCTTGAGATCGCTTTCAGGACGTCCGGCGGCGTCCCGACGCCCATGAGATACCGGACCCTGTCTTCCGGAAGAAGAGACGCCGTATACTCGACCATCTCGTCTATAAGCTCCACCGGCTCACCCACGCCTATTCCGCCGATCGCATACCCCCCCATATCCATGTCCACGAGTTCCCGCGCGCATCTTTCTCTGAGGTCATGATACGTGCTCCCCTGCACAATACCGAAAAGCACTGATCTCCCGTGATGCCGGGCAAATTGGGCCTTTGATCTTCCGGCCCAGCGAAGGGTCAGGTCCACAGAATCCTCCACATAACGTCTCTCAGCCGGATAGTGGACACACTCATCCAGCGGCATCATGATATCACTGCCAAGCATGAGTTGAAAATCAACCACACTTTCGGGGGTAAAAAAATGACGGGAGCCATCGATGTGCGACCTGAACTCTACGCCCTCCTCGCGTATCTCGCGCAGATCGGCAAGACTGAACACCTGAAACCCGCCGCTGTCAGTAGTTATTGTCTTTTCCCATCCCATGAAATCATGCAGCCCTCCCGCCTTCTCAATGATCTCCTTACCGGGCCTCATGTACATGTGATAAACATTGCAGATCAGTATCTCGACCCCGCATGCCTCAAGCTCCCGGTTCGAAACCGTCTTGACCGCAGCCTGTGTGGCTACCGGCATAAAAACAGGAGTGGCCGTCTCTCCGTGACCTGTCAGCAATCTTCCCGAGCGCGCTTTCGAACCGCTGTCTTTGTGTTCGACAACAAAAAAACTCATTACTTTCCTCCAGGGAACAAGCCGGCATACTGTTTTCCCCTGAAAATCGGGGATCTTTCGCAAAGGGAGGATGAAAGGGCCGGATCACAGACCGTATTGCCTTAATATATCTGAAAGCGGAACGCGGATCTTCCGGTTATCGTCAGCTTCACTGACCCTGTTTGTTGGATTCCGTTAGGTTGCCTGGCGGCTCTCGCCATGCAATCCCTTTTTCACCATCTTCAGCAATTCTTCCGGGCGAAAAGGCTTGGTCAAATACTGACCGGCCCCGCAGGCCTTGGCTGTCATCTTCTCCACGTCATCGTCAAGACATGTCAAAAATATTTTGGGGATATTCTCATACAGCCCCTTTCCCCTGAAATCCTCCAGCAGATTAAAACCCGACCTCTGGGGCATGAAAACATCTATCAGCAACAGGTCGGGATGATACCTGTCGATATATTCTTCCGCCTTTCCAGGATCAGCCAGTGTCCTGACCTCATAACCCTCGTCGTCCAATATGTCTTTCAGCATGGTCAGGAAATCCTCATTATCGTCTATCGCCAGAATAACGTTATTCATCCAAGCCTCCTTGTGCCTCCCGGCCGATGGGTCAGCACCTCTCTATCCTCTTATATTGAATATTTTACACGAAATTCACGGGAACGCAAGCCCGCATATTAATATCAGGACACCGCGTGCTCTATATTATCAGCATCGCGTCCCCGTATGAATAAAACCTGAACCCTGCCTCGATCGCTTTCCTGTAAGCTTTAAAAATGAGATCTCTCCCGGCAAAAGCGCACACCAGCATAAGAAGCGTCGATCCCGGGAGATGAAAATTAGTTATCATACTGTCAACGGCTTTAAAATCATAGCCGGGGTATATGAAAAGATCCGTCCTGCCTCTCAGGGAGGCGACTTCACATCGGTCAGCGGCAGCTGTTTCAAGAACACGTGTAGAAGTTGTCCCCACCGCAAAGACCCTTCCCCCCGACCGTTTCGTTTCGCTGACAAGATCAGCCACTCTCCCGTTTATATCAAAACTTTCAGAATGCATCCTGTGGTCCTCGATATTTTCCGTCCTTATCGGCGCAAAACTGCCGTAACTCGTGTGTAAAGTAATATAGCCGATCCGGACGCCCCCGGCCCGAAGCCTTTCGAACAGATCGCTCGTAAAATGCAATCCCGCTGTAGGCGCCGCGGTCGCGCCGTCAACACAGCCATAAACCGTCTGGTAATACTCCCGGTCTTCAGGGGAATCTTCGCGGGAAATATAAGGAGGCAGGGGGACGTGCCCGCGTTTAAGCGCCTCTCGAAGCGGAACGTCGAACCTGACGAAACGTCCCGTATCAGCACGACCCAGAACTTCCGCGCAAAGGCCATTCTCCAGCTCTATCATTTCTCCGTCCTTAACGCGTTTTGAAGGCCGGATAAGCGCCCTGGGAGGGTCTGAATCCGTGTCAAGGAGAAAGATCTCCACGTTCCCACCCGTTCTTCTTTTTCCGTAAAACCGCGCAGGGACCACCCGTGTATTGTTCAATATGAGGCAATCGCCCTCTCTCATATATTCGGTGATATCTCTGAATACCCTTTCGGAGATACTTCCGGATGCCCTGTCAAGAACCATCAGTCTGGCCGCATCCCGTTCTTTTAACGGCACCTGAGCGACGCTCTCCTTCGGCAGTTCGTAATAAAAATCGCTGAGCTTCATATGACCTCCCGAAGATCGACTATTCTCGAACCCGGGTAATAATGTTTCACGATCCGTTCCGCGCTCCACCACCTGAGCGCAAGGCCGAATGCCCCCCACTGGCACATGCCGACGCCGTGTCCCCATCCGTAACCGCTGAAATAATAGAAAAAGGGGTATTTTTTTATACGCAGATTCGTGCTCCTTATAACGCGGCTGCCGATCAGACGGGAAAAATCCGATCCCTTTATCTCAAACCACTTGTTGCCGGACCTTATGCGAAGGTATTCCAGGCGCCCCGATATATCGCGCGCTCCGGGTCTTATGTCGTCGACCCTCCGTATGTCATAACCCGCGTCCTTAAACTTCCGGATCATTACTCTCGCGGGCACCCGCGCCTGCCATCGAAAATAAGGCGACCACCGGCACCAGGCGCACCGGACCCCTTTAAGAGGCGGGATCCCTTCGTTCCAGAGCCTGGACGCGTCTTCTGTATGCCCGCCGCAGCAGGAATGGAAATACGCCGGGAATATCCTTCCATTGTACTCCAGCACTTTATTTTTCGTCTTTTCCACTGCCAGGGTCGTCCTCCATTTTTCAGAAGTCTTCCCGCCGTAAACCTGAAAAAAAGTGTCGTCTGTCATGTCGTAATCCCTGCGTCTCCGCAGCAAGACCTGACTGACGGCAAAAGTCCTGGAAACGATGGCCTGCGCTTTTAAGGCGGCGAACGGCCAGAGATGGTTGACCTCGCACGGCAATACGCCCTTCAGATAATCTTCCAGCTCGACCCTGTTCACCGCGTCCAGTCCGCCGCGCGTCCTGATAATGTCCATTTCACCGCGGTAAGCGGTACCGTCCAGGGTCAGCGCCTCACCGCCGGGGACCGACACGCGCAGCCTGCCGGCCGGGAACTCCGTATCGTCAAGTTTTATGCCTCCCTCATAAGGAGATATACCGGCGGAAGCCTTCATCTCAATGCCGTCTCCAAGCAGTCCCCCTGTCGCGGCGTCACGGACACGGCAGGGGGCGTCCGCCGAAAGCCGGATCTTCTCCGCATTATGAACGACCCTTATTCTGACAATGAAAGGCTGTCCGCCCCTGCCGCGAAAGGGTCCGGCAGAACGGAAAAAAAGATAAAAAACGCAGAACCCCGCGATAATGGCGGCAGCCGCCCAAACCGCTCTTTTTTTCGCAATAATGCACTCCCTGAGCCTTTGCACCATGTCTTATTTTCGGAAGAATATATAGAGAATGATCGACAGGATCACGCTTGCCAGAATGCAGGTAGTTATCGGAAAGTAGAAAACGGACTTTTCCCGTTTTATGAGAATGTCGCCGGGCAATCTGCCGAGCCACTCGACCTTCCCGGAAAGAAAGAACAGGCCTCCCACCACGATCAGCGCCAGGCCGGTAATAATAAAGTATTTAGCGATGATCCGCGCCATGGTTTAGTCGTTAGTCGTTAGTCAGGGAATAGCCTCGTTCAGTGGATAGCGTCGGCTATGAGACTAACGGCTAGAAAAGGTCATGCTTTATTTTAGCGTGTTTGCCCAGATATTTATATCCCTGATCGGTCAATTCCCGGCCACGGGGCGTCCTTCTCAACAAACCCGCCATCAAGAGATACGGTTCCACTACCTCTTCGATAGTATCCGTCTCTTCATTGAGCGATGATGCGAGCGCGGCCACGCCGACAGGGCCGCCGTTGTAAGAAGCGAATATAATATCCAGCAATTTACGATCAAGCCTGGCAAGGCCCATCTCATCGATGCCGTGGCTTTCCAGGGCCCTGACCGTCCGCTCTCTGGTAATACTACCGTCGGATTTCACCTGGACCCAGTCTCTTACCCTTCTCAAAAGGCGATTGGCGATCCTGGGCGTTCCCCTGGAACGCCTTGCTATCTCCGCGGCGCCATCCTCATCTATGGGAATACCCAGAAGCCCGGCAGAGCGTCGCACTACACTTGCAAGATCCTCGGGCGAATAAAAATCAAGATGAAGAGACATCCCGAATCTATCCCTCAGCGGAGCGCTGAGAAGCCCGGCCCTTGTCGTGGCGCCGATAAGCGTAAACGTCTTAAGGTTGAACTTTATTGTCCTGGCATACGGGCCTTTATCGACCAGAAAGTCGATCTGAAAATTTTCCATGGCCGGGTAAATAAACTCTTCCACTACCCTGGAAAGACGATGGATCTCGTCAATGAAAAGTATGTCTCCTTCAGACAGGTTCGTAAGTATCCCCACAAGGTCGCCCGCTCTTTCGATCGCGGGACCGCTCGTTGTAACGATCTTTGTTCGCCGTTCCCGCGCGATTATGTGCGCCAGGGATGTCTTCCCAAGGCCCGGAGGTCCGGAAAAGAGCAGATGCTCAATAGGCTCATCTCTTTTGATCGCCGCTTTAAGCGCTATCTCCAGCATCCCGAGCACCTCATCCTGTCCGATGAAATCCTTTAAAGATTCGGGCCGGAGACGGAGATTTAATATTACATCGTCCTCGGATTCTCCGTTCCTTACCGTTTCCTCGGCCTTATCGATATATCTTTCCCGTTTATTTTCAGACATCTCCGTCCTTTTTATGTGACCTGCTTCCTCTCCCGGTATACCTCGTTCAGCAGCTCTTCGCTTGTCCTGATGTCCGGATTCCTGTCCAGAGCCTTACTGATCATATCCTGGGCCTCGGATTTCCTGTACTGAAGCTGTGATAAAACCATGAGGGCCTCTCCCCTGATATCTTCCTCCACTTTAGAGGCTCCGCTGAACGTATCCTGGATAAGACCGAACTTACCGACTTTCCCCTGTAATTTAGCCACGATGAGACGGGCCCTCTGCTCTCCGATACCTGGCAGGCTTTTTAAAAAAGAGATATTTCCGGTGTCTATGGCCTTCGCGGTAACGGAAAACGGCTCCGTAAGGGCTTTACATGCGGCTTTTGGCCCCACGCCGGACACAGAGATGAACTTCTCAAAGAATTCTTTTTCTACTTCGTTCTGAAACCCTATCAGGACAGGAACGCTGCGGGAATGCTCCACCTGGTAGTAATGATACGTGACCAGTTCAACCTGTCCTCCCGGACCGTTCTCTCTTCCAATGGCCTTCATAACGGCAAGAGGGACCAGTATCTCATAGCTTATGCCGCCGGTGGCTACGATAAGGGTCCCGTCCTTCCCCCCCGCTATTGTCCCGGATATACCTGATATCATTTTCCCGTTATTCCCTGTATATACACGTAACTGACGGCCATTGCGAGCGCATCGCTGATATCCACGGGCTCCGGAAGCGTCTTGAGCCTCAGAAGCTTTTTGATCGTCTTCTGCACCTGGGCTTTGGTGGCACTGCCGTTGCCGGTAACGGACTTTTTTATCCGTGTAGCCGGGTAGCTCACGAGCCGGACATTGTTAAGGCCGCACACCAGGCAGACAACACCTCTGGCATGCCCCATAAGTATTGAAGTCACCGGATGTCTGTAATGAGAATAAAGTTTCTCTAATACAAGAACTTCCGGTTTATGCTCTGTAATAATGTCCGTAAGATTTTTAAAAATATCGGCTGTCCGTATCGATATGCTGTCCCCCGAAGACGTCCGTATTACACCGGCCTCTATAAGAGCCATCTGTTCGGGGCCATGAGCCTCGACCAACCCGTAACCCGTCCTGTTCAATCCCGGATCAATGCCTAATATCTTCATCCTCTATTTTTTTCAGTATATCATCCGGGATGTCAAAGTTGGAATAAACATTCTGGATGTCGTCGTTATCCTCGAGCTCTTCCACGAGGGCTATGATCTTTTCGGCTGTACGCTCGTCCTCTATCTTCACGGTGTTCTTCGGGACCATACTGAGCCCACCCGATCGTATTTTGACGTCCTTCCCCAGAAGTTCACTGCGGACCCTGTCAAAATCCTGGGGGCGGCACGTTATCTGGAAGAAATCCTCATCCGAGCTGAGATCATCCGCTCCGGCGTCTACCGCCGCCGACATCAGCGTTTCCTCGTCGGCCTCCTCTTTTTTTACCAGAAAAATGCCCTTTTTCTCGAACTGAAAAGCCACGGAACCGGCGCCGGCCATGTTGCCTCCGCGCTTTGAAAAGATATTACGCACCTCGCTGGTAGTGCGGTTCCTGTTGTCAGTGAGCCCCTCGACGATTACCGCGACGCCTCCCGGCGCGTATCCTTCAAAAGAAACATTTTCATAAGAAACTCCTTCGAGTTCCCCCGTCCCCTTTTTTACGGCCCTTTCAATGTTATCCGCCGGCATGTTGGAATCCCTGGCCTTCTGGATCGCGAGCCTCAGTGTCGGATTCGCGTCAGGGTTGCCCCCCCCGTCCCTGGACGCCACTGTGATCTCTCTGATAAGCTTTGTGAAAAGTTTACCGCGTTTCGCGTCCGCAGCGCCTTTCTTGTGTTTTATACTCGACCATTTAGAATGTCCGGACATATTTCTTTGTGCCTCCTTCGATCAACCTATTCCTCCTTCGCCTCTTTCCTGTTCGCGGCAATGACCTTCTGGGCCACGTTCGGCGGCACAGGCTCATAATGGGCGAACGACATGGCGTAAGTGGCCCTTCCGGCGGTGAGGGATTTCAGTTCATTGGCATATTTATACATCTCTTCCAATGGAATCTCCGCGGTCACGACCTGCATGCCGGCTTCGGAGTTCATGCCGAGCACCCTGCCCCTGCGGGAACTCAAAGACCCTGTTACGTCACCCATGTTTTCTTCGGGAACGGTCAATTCCACATGCATAATGGGCTCCAAAAGCACGGGTTTGGCTTTTTTGCAAGCTTCGCGAAAAGCATGCGCGGCAGCGATCTGAAAAGCAATATCTTTTGAATCCACGGGATGGGTCTTTCCGTCATATACGATCGCCCTGATATCGACAACAGGGAAACCGGCGATCGCCCCTTCATCCATGGTGTTTCTGACACCTTTCTCACAGCTGCCGACAAACTGCTTGGGGATGGACCCGCCCACGACTTTGTCAACAAATTCAAAACCATCCCCGCGGGAAAGCGGTTCCACCTTCATCCACACCTCGGCAAACTGGCCGGCGCCTCCGCTCTGCTTTTTATGTCTGTATTGCGTGTCGCCGTTCGCGGTTATGGTCTCTTTGTAGGCGACCTTGGGAGTGCCGATGTCAACTTCGACACCGTACCGGTCCTTCATCCGGTTTATCATGGTCTTGATGTGCAGATCGCCCATCCCGGAAACAACCAGCTCGTGCGTCTGCTTGTCCCTTATCATTGAAAACGCCGGGTCCTCCGCGATAAGCTTTGCCAGGACCCCGGAGATCTTGTCCTCATCTGACCGGCTCTTTGGTTTTAGCGAATAGCTCACGGCAGGTTCTGGAAAACTGATATCCTTGAATCTCAGGGAACTCTTCTCATCACAGAAAGTATCGTTGGTCTCAGTGATTTTGAGCTTGGCAACCGCCGCAATATCCCCGGCAACCGCGGAATCCGTCTGCACCTGCTCTTTCCCCTTAAGGAAGAACAACTGCCCGAATTTCTCCGGCATCTCTTTTGAAGAATTCTTTACAGACTGGTTGGACCTGACCACGCCTGATCTTACGCGGAATACGGTGACCTGCCCGGTATACGGGTCAGAAATGGTCTTGAACACCTGGGCGGAAAAAAATGAATCGGCCTTCGGCTCAACGGTTGCCGCGGCATCCTCCTCGCCACCTGAAACAACTATTTCGGCAGGGACGCTATCCTCCGGGGAAGGCATGTACTTTTCTATGATATCCATGACCACATCCGCCCCTATCCCCTTTTCCGCCGCCGCCGGCACCACGGGTATTATCTTCCCGGATATGACCCCGGCCCTGAACGCATCGGTAATATCATCCGGTGGCAGGGTCCCTTCCTCAAGGTATCTTTCAAGAAGCGCGTCATCCGATTCGGCAACACCTTCTATCAAGGCTCCGGAAAGCTCATCCGCCTTCGCCTTATCATCATCCTGAAGCTTGCCCATTCCCTCTTTTGTGAGCAGATCGGCAATGCCGGAAAAGGAAGAACCGGTCCCGACAGGATAACAGACCGCGACGCAGCTCCTGCTGAGACTCTTCTGGACGTTTTCAAGCGCCTTGAAAAAATCCGCGTTATCCTTATCCATCCTGTTGACCACTATCATGGCCGGCAGCCCGCGTTCCCGTACGAGCTTCCAGAACTTCATCGTCCCCACATTGACACCGCCGACAGCATCCACAAGCATCACCGCCGCATCAGCGGCGTTTATGCCCGCAATGGCCTCACCGACGTAATCAAGATATCCGGGGGCATCAAGAATATTCACCTTGACGCCTTGCTTCTGATAAGAGGAAACCGAAAGGTTTATGGAATTCTTGCGTTCCTTTTCATCGTCACAATAATCCGATACGGTCGTACCTTCGCGAATGCTTCCTTTTTTTGAAATGGCGCCGCCCCTGTACAGAAGGTTCTCCACAAAAGTGGTTTTCCCTTCCCCCGGATGTGACAGAAAAACTATATTCCGAATATCCTTTGTCGAAACAGCCACTTAACTACCTCCTTCGTTGAAACGCAGGTTTTTCATGACGCGACTATACGATATGAGACAGAAACAGCCCTAAAAATGACCGAGATTATCATATACGCCACAGGGCGTTTTGTCAAGAAAGTTGAGGCGTTAGTCAGGGGAGGAGGGAGGCTGCTCCGGGGTGTTCCGTACAGAAGCTTGTTCGTCCCAAGCAACTACAATTCCGACGCGGCCGACCCTGGAAAAATAAAGTTTAAACGTAGACCATAGGTTATAGAAGTTTACAAGCTTCTGGTAGGAACACCCCGGAGCAGCCCCTGTGCGTCGCAGTGCGGAGGGCCTCAGCGCTTAAAAGACCTTGCCGCGTTTTTTCTTTCTCATCGCCTTGTTCACCTGCACGTGCGCCTGACGATATGCTTTTTCACAAACAGCGGCCTCGTGACTGACGTCTATCCCGTGTTCGTGGCCCGTCTCCCTGTAAAGAAACCCGGCTTTCAGAAAATAATCTTCCGCATGTTCAAATAATTTTTGCGCCAGGCCGGGCCTTGCCCTGAGCTCACGGGAGGCCTTTTCCATGTACCCCTGTCCTTTCCGAAAGCTTTCCATGGCTTTCTCAAAACGCGGATCCGCCGACATCGCGCGCTCTTCCGCAAAGCACGGCGCGGGACGCACTGAAAAAAATACCATGACCGCCAGAAAGACCGAGCCAAGAATTACCGCAGCGAGTTTCATACCTTCTCCTTTCCATCGGGGCGGGGCCCCTTCTTTGGTTCTGTCGCGGATCACGAGATCCGCCGCAATCCTTCGAATATAAGGTCCGGATACACGGTCTTGATATGCCGTGAATACCCGGCCACGATCCCTGCGTCGCCGCCGGTGGCGATGACCTTCAGCGAACGGCCGTATTTTTTTCTGAATCCGGCGATGAGGCCGTCGCACATGGCGGCGTAGCCGAAAAGTATCCCGTTGTTCATGCTGCCGCGCGTATCGCGGCCGATGAACCCCCTCGCCGGTCTTACCGCTATTTTCGGAAGCAGCGCGGTGTTTTTGACAAGCGACGCGAGGGCTGAACGAAGTCCCGGGAATATCAGCCCCCCCTCATATTCCCCTTTTTCATTCACATAATCCATGGTAAGTGCCGTGCCAAAATCAATGACAAGAACCGGCTGTCCGCATACACACACCGCGGAAAAAGAAGTCACAAGGCGGTCCTGCCCCACCTCTTTCGGTTTTTTATACCGGTTCTTTATCGGGACCTTTACATCTTTTCCAACAACGAGGACGGGGATATCCGGGGCGATCCGTCTGAGGGTCTTTCTGAGCCCGGCCAGAAATTCAGGGACAACGCTGACGACCACTATTCTCGCCACATCGCAGAGATGCGCGCCTACAAGCCGTTTAAATGATCTCTCTGAGACTTCTTTCCTGGAACTGCGGATGAACCAGCGCTTCTTTAACCTCATCCCTTTCACAACGGCTATCGAGGTATTGGTGTTTCCGATGTCTATAAGCAGTTTCATGGTATCACCCGAAAAGAGTCACATCGCCTGAAAATACCCGCTGGAGAGCGCCCTTCCCGTTCTTTACGATGAGCGCCCCTTTTTCTCCGATGTCCACGGCAGTCCCTTTGATAACGCGATCGTGTTCCCTGATCTCCACTTTTCTTCCCAGCGTCAGAGAAAGGCCTTTACACGTCTCTCTTAAAGAAAAGCCTTCCTTCTTGAACCTCTGGTAGTCCTTCTCAAACTCCTCCAGCAGGTCCCTTGTAAGCCCGACCCTGTTTACGGAAAGGTTTGTTTCATTTTTCAGGCTTGTTCCCCCGGGCGGAATTTTCCCGGGCGGTGTATTGACATTTATGCCTATGCCGAGGATCAGAAAATCTACCCTGTCCGGCTGAGCCTTTATTTCCGTGAGTATGCCGCAGATCTTCCTGCCGTTCACCACTATGTCGTTCGGCCATTTTATTCCGGCACTGAGCCGCGTGATCCTGTTTATCACTTTCGCGATACTTTCAGCCGCGATAAGCGTTATACCGGGGATCTCATCCGTTCCCACATCGGGGCGCAGTATAAGCGATATATATATCCCACCGCCCTTCGGCGAAACCCATCTCCTGCCCATCCTTCCTTTACCGTGAAACTGAGACTCTGCGATGACCAGCGTGCCCTCTGGTTCTCCGGCTTCGGCCAGCTCATATGCCCGGTTGTTCGTGGAGTCGATCGATTCAGAATAATGGACGGCTTTCTTGCCGATCGTTCTCGTTCTGAGCCCGTTCTTTACCTCATATTCGAACAGCTTATCCGGCGAGGATCTTATCTTATACCCGAGATGGGGAACGGCTTCTATTTCGTAGCCATGGTTCCGCAATTTATTTACGTATTTCCATACATACGCGCGGGACACTCCCAGGGCTGTGCTGATGTCTTCACCGGAAACATAGTTTTCAGCGTTCTTCCTGAAAAAAACCAGTATCTTCTGTTTTATATCTACTTCCATAACTCCAGTGCCGCTCCTGATGGCTGCCTGCTCCGGGGCATTCCTACTACAATGCGCGCTGACTCCGCTATTTTTTCACCTGAGGTGTGTCCCTTTGAGGCATGTCCCCGATGTCTTCCCTGATCCGGGCGATCTCATCCCTCAGGGCTATCGCTTTCTCGAACTGCAGGTTCCTCGAAGCCTGTTCCATTTCTCTCTCAAGCCCGGTGATGAGTTCTTTTATCTCAAAATCCTCTTCGGTCTCACCAACCACATCGGTTATTATCTCCTTCGCACGCCTGTGCGCTTCTATGCCCTCTTTGATCGCCTTTACGACCGATCTGGGCTCGATACCGTGCTCTTTGTTGAATCCGATCTGTTTTTCTCTTCTCACATTGGTGATCTTTATGAGACTGTCCATGGATCGCGTTATATTGTCCGCGTAAAGCACCACTTCCCCGTTCACGTTGCGTGCCGCCCTCCCGGCTGTCTGCAGGAGGGCCGTCCCGCTCCGGAGAAAACCCTCCTTATCGGCATCAAGCACCGCGACAAGTGAGACCTCGGGCAGATCAAGTCCCTCTCTCAAAAGGTTTATCCCGACAAGGCAGTCAAATTTTCCCAGTCTCAGGCCGCGTATTATATCTACGCGGTCAAGTGTGTTGATCTCCGAATGCATATAACGCACGCGCAGCCCTTTCTCTTTGAGAAATTGCGTGAGTTCCTCTGCCAGACGTTTGGTTAACGTCGTGACAAGAGTGCGCTCCTTCCTCTCCGCCCGTCTCCTGATCTCCGAGACAAGGTCATATACCTGCCCCTCTGTGGGCCGGACACTTATGGACGGATCGATCAGGCCCGTCGGCCGTATGATCTGTTCCGCCACGACCCGGCTCAAACTCAGCTCATAATCACCGGGAGTCGCGGATGCGAACAGGATCTGTTCCGCGATATCCATGAACTCATCATACTTCAACGGCCTGTTATCCAGGGCTGACGGCAGGCGGAACCCGTATTCGACCAGTGTCCTTTTTCTCGCCTGGTCGCCTTTGAACATGGCGTGAAGCTGCGGAATGGTCACATGAGACTCGTCGATCACCGTCAGGAAACCGTCATCAAAATAATCCAGAAGGCACCAGGGCCGGCTTCCGGGAGAACGCCCGGAAATATGCCGTGAATAATTCTCTATGCCGTTGCAATATCCCGCCTCCCTCATCATGTCCATGTCATATCTGGTGCGATTCTCAAGCCTCCGGGCTTCCAGGAGTTTTCCCTCTTTGTGAAGCCCGGCCAACCGCTCTTCAAGCTCTTCGGAGATGGATACGAGAGCGGAATTTATCTTGTCGTCAGTCGTAACGAAATGTTTAGCCGGATAGATGACCGCCTTTGCCAGGGTGTCCAATATATCGCCTGAAACCGGATGTATCTCACAGACGCGCGCTACGGTGTCGTCGAACAGCTCCACCCTCATGGCTGTCTGTTTATAGGCCGGGAATATCTCTACAATATCCCCGCGCACGCGGAATTTCCCTCTCCCGAGATCGATATTGCTCCTTTCGTACTGGATATCCACCAGTTTCTTCAATAGTTCTTTCCTTGATATCTCCTGGCCCGGTTCCACGTTCACAAGCATGGTTGAGTAATCTTCGGGAGATCCCAGCCCGTATATGCACGAAACACTTGCCACGATCAGAACATCTCTGCGGGCGAAAAGCGAGCTGGTGGCTGAGAGCCTCAACCGGTCTATTTCCTCATTGATGGAAGCGTCCTTTTCTATATAGACATCGGTCTGCGGAACATATGCTTCGGGCTGATAATAATCATAATAGGAGACAAAATATTCAACGGCGTTATTCGGGAAAAACCCTTTGAACTCGGCGTAGAGCTGCGCGGCAAGTGTCTTGTTATGCGATATGACCAAAGTGGGTTTATTGATCCGCTCGATGACGTTGGCCATGGTAAACGTCTTGCCGCTGCCTGTCACACCGACAAGCGTCTGGTACGGGTCCCCGGCTGCGAGCGAACCGCTTATCCTGTCAATGGCTCCGGGCTGGTCGCCCGCGGGTTTCATGTCTGTGACCAATCGGAACTTATCCATGCTTTAGAACGATCTCCAGGCTGAAATCAAGTGAATCGACCGAGCCGGTCAGGCTGCCGGATGAAATGATATCAACGCCTGTCCGGGCATAGTCACTTATATTCTCGAGCGTAATACCGCCGGAAACCTCAAAAGGGATCTCCTCTTCCAGCTCCATTTTTTTTCGCAGTTCAACCGCCTCTTTTACCGCCTCTACGGACATGTTATCCAGCATGATAACGTCGGGTTTTTCGCTCAGCGCGTATCCGCATTCCCTGACGGATTCGACTTCGATCTCCAGGCGGATATTGCTCTGAACGGATTCTCTTGCCCGCCTGATGATATTTTTTATTATGTTCTCATTGTTCACACTTTTGGTCTGCATGCCGTACGCCCTCAGATGATTGTCTTTTATGAGGACCATGTCCCAGAGTCCCCACCTGTGGTTGTTGCCGCCCCCTACCCTGACGGCGTATTTCTGCATGTATCTGTGAAGCGGCATGGTTTTGCGTGTGTCATATATCCTGCTCTTCGTGCCCTTGACCGCTTCCACCATTTCACGTGTTCTGGTCGCGATCCCGCTCAACGGGCCGAGAAAATTCAGCGCGGACCTCTCCGCTCTCAATATCGACCGGACATTACCCTCTACAAAGGCTATCTCACGGCCTGGTTCGATATGATCGCCGTCCTTTACCAGGGGCCTGAACCTGACCTCAGGATCCACGGTGAAAAAAGTTCTCTCCGCCACTTGCACGCCGCAGACAATGCCGTGTTCCCGCGCAGTGATCACTGCATCGGCTTGCAGGGAACTTTCCAGGACGGCCTCTGAAGTAACGTCACCGGTCCATACATCTTCTTTTAACGCGAAACGGATTATTCTTTCAACCCGCTTCATGTTCAGTTCATCCATTAGTGTACACTCGTCCTTCCTGTCTGCCTCGCCCCCTGAGCAGGAGTAACGATTGCCTGCCATATTCCTACCAGAAGCTTGTAAACTTCTATTACCTTTAGTATCCGTTCAAACTTTATTTTTCCAGGGTCGGCCGCGTCGGAATTGTAGCTGCTTGGGACGTACAAGCTTCTGTACGGAACACTCCGGACCAGCCTTCCCGCTAACTCCCAACTCCTGACTCTCCCCCTTGGCCCTATATAGCCCTCAGTTTCGCCACTTCTTCCTCTGATAACTGCCTGAACCGGCCCCGCTTAAGACCGTCAAGCGTAAGGCCGGCGTACTTGACACGGTCAATGGCAATAACGCGCCGGCCTACCGCCCGGAACATGCGCCGGACCTGTCTTTTCCTTCCCTCGTGTATCTTTACACTCAAAACGGCATTCTTAGCGCTTTTTTCGACCACCTTAACAATGCACGGAGAAGTGCGCCTTTCATCTATTTCAACACCCCTCTCCAGCCTGGTTATCTCATCAGGGGAGATATCGCCGTTTATTGTCACGATATATTCTTTTTCTATCTCAAAACGCGGATGGGATAATCTGTGGGTCAGTTCGCCGTCGTTAGTGACAAGGATTATGCCGGTCGTATCTTTATCCAGCCGTCCTATGGGATAAACGCGGGCCTCAAGGTCTTTAAAAAAATCCGTTACCTTCCTGCGGCCGTGCGTGTCCTTTACCGTTGAGATAACTCCCCTGGGCTTGTTCAGAAGAAAATAATATCTCTTTTCCCCCGCCCGAATGGGCCTGTCGTCAACCAGTATCTCATGTTTTTCGGGATCAAGTTTCAGGCCCTTCTCTGTGACGGTCCGGCCGTCTACTTTTATTCTTCCGTCCTCTATGAATTCAGCCGCATGTCTTCTGGATGACACGCCGGCGTGTGAAAGGATCGTCTGTAACCGTTTTTTCATACACAGGCCAATATTCACCGTTCACTGTGACAGGGGGACGCCCCCATCACTAAATTCAATTACTCAGGGCATCAGAAGTAACGATCGCCTGCCATATTCCTACCAGGGCCCCTCCGCCCGGTGTGGATCCTCCCTGTACGGAACACGGCAGGCGATCGTGCGCCACGCCCCTGCGTCCGGTGCGGGGTAAACTTCTACAACCTGTAGTGTACGTTTAAACTTTATTTTTCCAGGGTCGGCCGCGTCGGAATTGTAGTTACTTGGGACGTACAAGCTTCTGTACGGAACACCCCGGACCAGGCTTCCCCCCAACTCCAAACTCTACCCCAGCGCATTCAGGTTTTCCCTGAGCGCCTTTAATTTTTGTTCAAAATTCTCTTTCTTTGCTTTCTCTTTTTCCACTATCTCCTGCGGGGCCTTGTTCAGGAAAGCCTTATTGGCAAGCTTCTTTTCCATCCCTATCAGGTGATTTTCCACCTCTTCTACTTTCCTGTTTATCCTTTCCTCTTCCTTCTGCAGGTCCACCGCCTCCCCGACAGGGATAAACAACCTTATCCCGCCCGCTAACGCGGCAACGGAATGCTCCGGCCTGGCAAGACCCTTACCGATCGCACGGATACGGCATCTGGCCAGTCTTTCTATGTATATCGGCTCCTCTTTCAGCAGTTCAATATCTTTATCGTCTTTTACGTCGAAATCGACATCCAGTATTGTCCTGACATTTATGTTCCAGAACGACCTTGCGTTACGGACAGCGGTGATCACGCTGATCAGCTTTTCCATCTTCTCAGTGGCTTTTTTATCTATCAGATCTTCATCACAGACCGGCCAATCAGCGGTCATTATGCATCCGGACCGCCCTTCCGGCAGTTTTCGCCAGATCTCCTCGGTTATAAAAGGCATGAAAGGGTGCAATAGCCGTAAGCTGCCGTCCAGGACGGCCAGAAGACAATTCCGTGCCGCGGGTCCTCCACTTTCAAGTTTTGAAAGCTCCAGATACCAGTCGCAGTATTTATGCCAGATAAAATCATACAGCGCCTGAGCGGCGTCGTTAAACCTGTAGGAGACAAGGTTTTTCTGGACCTTTTCCACCGTCTCGTGAAAACAGCTCAATATCCATCTGTTGGCAAGGGTCTCGCTTTTTTCGGAAATACCCTCCTTGACAGCCTCTTCGCTCAGATTCATCAGGACATACCGCGCCGCGTTCCAAAGTTTATTTGTGAAGTTCCTCCCGAATTCAAATTTTTCCTTTGACAGAAAAACATCCTGTCCCTGCGAGGTGATGGATATAATACTGAAACGCAGGGCGTCACTGCCGAATTCCCGT
>DAOVKF010000042.1 GCA_030631915.1 Candidatus Omnitrophota bacterium | reverse complement strand
ATCTATTATGTTTCTCTGACCGGTGTCACGGGCGCAAGAAAGGCGCTGGCGAACGAGGTCTCAAGCAGTATTAAAAGCCTCAGGGACGTGACATCCAAGCCGGTCTGTGTCGGGTTCGGCATATCAAAGCCCTCTCAGGCGGCAGCCCTGGCAAAAGCCGCCGACGGCGTGATAGTGGGAAGCGCGATAATCGACGTGCTCGAACGGAACCTGGGCGACAGGGAAAAGATGGTCAGGGAGATCGAAAGGTTCGCCGCGTCTCTGGCCAGGGCCGTACATGGGGTGAAGAATGCGGGTGATGGCTCTTGACGTGGGAACAAAGAATATCGGTGTGGCTGTCAGCGATGAGACGGCTACTATCGCGCAGGGCAGGGAATGCGTCCGCCGGAGCGGTGATGCCCCGGCTGTCGAAAGGATCAGGTCTATAGCTGAAGAATATAACGTTGAGAGGATCGTTGTCGGGTTCCCGGTTAATATGGACGGAACGATCGGTGAACGCGCCCGTGACAGCAGGGATTTCGCGTCGCTGCTGGCGAGGGAGATCGGGGTCCCTGTCATGCTCTGGGACGAGCGGTTGAGCACAAAAGAAGCGGAAGACATTATGATCAAGGCCGATGTTTCCAGAAAAAAGAGGAAGGCCGCGATAGACAGGCTCGCTGCGCAGATTATTTTACAGAATTATCTGGACAGCAGGAAAGCGGGGGGAGGGTAATGTATACGAAGCGTCAGTTGAACAACGGTTTCAGGGTCATCGTTTCACCCATGCCGCATATGGCGTCGGTATCGCTGGGTATATGGATCGGCGTAGGGGGGCGTTATGAATCGGCAAAGCAGAGCGGCATCAGCCATCTAATAGAGCATATGGTCTTCAAAGGCACGGTCAGCCGCAGCGCCACACAGCTGAAACGATCGATCGAAGGGATAGGGGGCGCGTTTAACGGTTTTACATCCGATGAAGTCACGTGTTACACGGTCAAGGTCCCGGAGAAACACCTGGACCTGGGGCTGGATATCCTGACGGACATGACTTTCAACGCCAGATTTGACGCGGCGGACATGGCAAAGGAAAAACTCGTGATCTCGGAAGAGATAAAGATGTACAAAGACCAGCCGGCGGACCACGTCGTTGAACTTCTTGGAGGGTTAATGTGGCCGGACAATTCTTTGGGACGGCCGTTGACCGGTACCATCGCTAACGTGCGCAAGTTCAAGAGGAATGAGATGGTCGCTTTCAAGGAAGGCGCTTACCACCCCGCCAACATGGTTCTGGTCGCTGCAGGCAGGGTCGATCCGGAAAAGATGTTCGGTTATGCGTCAAAGGAGTTCAGGGGCAGGAGGAAAAGGAAGCCCGCGTTTGATGCCCCTTCAATAAGGCAGAAACATCCCCGCATGAAATTTGTCGGCAAAAACATCAACCAGACCCAGATAGCGATGGGGTTCCATGCCGGAAGCGGGAACATCAGGGAGAGGTTTTCGATGAAGATGCTGAGCATCATACTCGGCGAGAATATGTCATCCCGGCTTTTCGAGGAATTGCGCGAAAAATACGGCTTATGTTATGATATAGCTTCCATGTACAAGCGTCACAGCGATACGGGAGAGTTTATCATACATGCCGGTGTGGACAACACGAAGGCCCTGGGATCCGTGGTGGCCATTCTGGATGAACTGCGAAAGATAAAGGACCTGGGGGTTACTGAAGATGAGCTTGTCAGGGCAAAGGAGTTCGCGAAAGGGCAGTTCCTTCTGGCGATGGAGAGCACGTCGGCCAGGATGATGTGGTTTGGCGGCAAGTTCATGATCGACAGACATGCTCCTGGTGTGCCGGAGCTTCTGCGACAGATAGATGATGTCAGCAGGGAAGGCGTAAAAAAGGCCGCCGGAAACATTTTCACGTCTTCATCGCTCAACCTGGCCATGATAGGCGCCACGAGCAAAGGGGTTAAAAATAAGATCAGAACGGAACTGGGCAGGTTATGAGGGGATCATTCAGGCTGATCACGGTTTTCGGCATAGACATTGAAATACATGTCACCTTCTTTTTGTTGCTGATGCTGTTTTTTCTTCTCCTGGGGCCGCGGGGGCTCATGCTAATTGTCGGGGTATTTTTTTTTGTTACCATACACGAGCTATGTCACAGCTTTGCCGCGTTACATTTCGGGATAAAGGTGAAAACGATAACCCTTCTGCCTATCGGCGGCGTGGCGTCCATGTCCGAGATACCTTCAAAACCGTATCAGGAGCTTGTGATAGCCCTGGCAGGGCCGTTTTCAAATATACTTGTCCTGATAATATTTTATCTGCCGCTGCAGCTGATGCTGGGACATGAGAAGTTGATGTACCCTCTTATGGCCATGATAGGGCGGGCCGGATCCGCCGGGCAGTTCAGTATTATCGCGTATATATACTGGCTGAACCTCGTTCTGGCGGGGTTTAATCTGCTGCCGGCTTTTCCCATGGACGGGGGACGTGTATTGCGCGCTATATTGTCGTACTGTATGAGCTATAAAAAAGCCACGGATATCGCGGTAAGGATGGGGCATGTTTTCGCGCTTTTTTTCGCGTATCTGGGCATAGTGCATGGCCAGATATTTCTCCTTGTGATAGCGATATTCATATACATGTCAGCTTCCAGCGAGGGATTGCAGGTAAATGTCCGCGAGACGATAAAAAATTATACCGTCAAGAACATACTGGCCGGGGATTTTGTCCATATCTCCCCGGACGCGCCTCTATCAAAGATACTGGAACTGGCGTTCCGCACGCGTCAGGAGGATTATCCGGTGATAGAGGACGGTTATTTGCGGGGTTTTGTAACGCGAAAGGAATTGCTGCAGGGGATACATGCGAAAGGAAAAGAGGCCAGGGTAAGTGAGGTCATGAGGACCGATATCCCGGCGGTGACGGTAACAACCGGGCTGCATGAGGTCCAGAAACTGCTGCAGAAATACGATACAAGCGCCATGCCCGTAAAAAGGGCAGGGAGCATTGTCGGGGTCGTCACGATAGACGACATAAACAGGGTTTATCTTATGATCAGTGAGAAATGAGGTCAGGGGTCAGAAGTCAGAGGCGGGAGAGACGATTATGGACGAACGCAAGGTATTGATCGCCCCGAGCATCTTATCGGCGGATTTCAGCAGGCTCGGTGAAGAGATAGTGTCCATGGAAAAAGGCGGAGCCGACTGGCTGCATGTCGATGTGATGGACGGCCGGTTCGTCCCCAATATTACCGTGGGTCCTCTTGTCGTGTCGGCCATCAGGCCGCTTACAGGACTTTTTTTTGACGTGCATCTGATGATCGTTGATCCCCTCCGGTATATCGACCGTTTTGCCGACGCCGGCAGCGATATGATCACATTTCACATAGAGGCATGTGAAAACCCCGGGGAAGTTATCCGCCGGATAAAGGCCAGGGGGAAAAAGGTCGGGGTGTCCGTAAGGCCGGGAACGGATATCTCGGCCGTTGACAGCGTCCTGGAACAGGTCGACACGGTGCTGGTAATGACGGTCGAGCCGGGGTTCGGAGGGCAATCCTTTATGGAGGATATGCTGGATAAAGTGAAGAGGGTAAGACGCGGGTTCAACGGCCATATCCAGGTGGACGGCGGCATAAACAGGGAGAGCGCCGTTAAAGCGGTCAGGGCCGGAGCCAGCGTCCTGGTCGCCGGGACCGCTGTTTTCGGGCAGGAAGATTACTCGCGGGCCATCGCGGAACTGAGGGGAACAAGTAATTTTTAGTAACTACTCAGGTAGTCAGTGATGAGATCGCAGGGGCGTGGCGAACGATCGTTTACCATGTTCCGTACAGGGAGGATCCACACCGGGCGGAGGGGCCCTGGTAGGAACATGGTAAACGATCGTTACTGGTGACCGGATATCTGAGCAGGCACAATTTTTAAAAAGAAACGGAGGCAGGAAATGGCAGGGATCAAGTTCGGTACGGATGGGTGGAGGGCTGTGATCAGTGATGATTTTACGTTCGATAATGTGCGTATAGTGGCTCAGGCCATAGCCGGTTTTATCAATTCCAGGAGAGAGCCTGTTTATAAAAAGAAGAAGGTCGTTGTCGGGTATGACACGCGTTTCCTTTCGGATAGATACGCGGAGGTGGCTGCCCGTGTTCTGGCGGCTAACGGGATCAAGGTCGTTTTATCCGACAGGCCGTGTCCCACGCCGTCGGTGAGTTTTTATATCAAGAAGAAAAAGTTGAGCGGAGGCGTGATGATCACGGCGAGCCATAACCCGGCCGAGTATAACGGCGTAAAGTACAAGGGATACTACGGGGGGTCGGCGGGAAATGATATTATCGACGCTATTGAAGAACGTCTTTATAAAAAGACAGTGAGGTCCATGCCCGTGGAAAAAGCCGTGAAAGAGGGGAAAATAGCTCGGAAGGATCTTATAACCCCGCAGATGGAGTTCATAAAAAAGTATGCTGACATGAAGAAATTAAAGAAAGCCAGGCTGAGGGTCCTCGTTGATTCCATGAACGGAACGGGGGGAACGTATCTTGGCGGTCTTTTGAGAACGACCGGCATAACCGTGGATTACATGAATATCGAGGTAAACCCCGGGTTTAAGGGCAGAGCGCCCGAGCCGAACGAAAAACACCTGCAGGAGCTGATGGCGCGCGTGAAAAAAGGCGGTTATGACATAGGGGTGGCTACGGACGGAGACGCGGACCGCGTCGGTATCGTGGATGGGAGAGGCAGGATGCTTTCGGGTCACAAGGTAATGGCGCTGCTTCTTTTGCATCTTCTGGTGAACAGGAAGATGAGGGGAGCCGTTGTGCAGACGATCTGCGGAACGCGTTTGATCAATAAAATATGCGAAGAATATGGGCTCGAGGTCTATGAGACGTCTGTAGGATTCAAGTATATCTGTGAACTGATGTCAAAAAAGCCCATTTTGATCGGCGGCGAAGAAACAGGGGGTGTCGGATTCAGGAATTATATACCCGAAAGGGACGGTCTCCTGTCGGCGCTCCTGATACTGGAGATGATGGCCACCATGAAGAAACCGCTTAAAGATATCCTGGAATGGGTGGACAAAAAATACGGAAGTTACGTTTATGAGAGAGAGGATGTCATATTTCCGGCCTCCAGAAGGAAGCAGCTCATGAAGGGCATAAAAAAGCAGCCTCTAAGGAAGATACTGGCGAGGGATGTGGTGGAGATAAACGACGCTGACGGGACGAAATTTATCTGTGAGGACGGGAGCTGGCTGCTTTTAAGACTGTCCGGGACCGAGCCGAAATTCAGGATATACAGCGAGACTTCTTCAAAAAAAAGGTCGCTGGAATATATTAAGTTCGGAAGGGAACACGCGTTTTCGCTGATCGCATGAGAAAAATACAAAAGATCAGGAATTTCTGCATCATCGCGCATATAGATCACGGCAAGTCCACTCTGGCTGACAGGATAATCCAGGTGACGGACACCGTGGATATGAGGGGGTTCCGCGATCAGTTCCTGGACAACATGGATATCGAAAGGGAAAGGGGGATAACCATAAAGTCCAGCGCGGTCAAGATAGAATACAGGTCACAAGACGGTAATGTCTATTATCTGAACCTGATCGATACGCCGGGGCATGTCGATTTCACTTATGAGGTATCCAAGACCATTGCCGCGTGCGAGGGTGCGCTTTTACTCGTGGACGCGGTCCAGGGCGTCGAGGCCCAGACCATCGCTAATCTCTATCTTGCGATGGAACACGATCTTGAGATAATCCCCATCATAAACAAGATAGACCTTAAAAACGCGCGGATAGAAGAAGTCAGGCATCAGATCTCGGACCTGCTGGGAGTGGAGGAGGGGATAATATTAACCAGCGCCAAGGAAGGGATCGGGACGGAGGAGGTGCTCGATGCGGTCGTCGCAAGGGTCCCTCCGCCCACCGGGAGCCGGGAGGAACCGTTGCAGGCATTGATATTCGATTCTTCCTATGATACATACAGAGGGGTCATTATCTATGTGCGTATTATGAACGGGCATATCCGCGCCGGCATGAGGATAGAGATGATGAACATGGGATCAGGATATGAGGTGAAAGAAACGGGGATATTCGCCCCCGCGGAAACTGTTGTGGACGGATTGGACTGCGGCGAGGTCGGGTACATAATATGCAACATCAAAGACGCAAGCGAGGTGGAGGTCGGGGATACCATAACCGATGTGAAAAGGCCCGCGAAAGGACCTCTCCCCGGGTACAAGAAGGTCAAACCCATGGTATACAGCGGGATATACCCTGTTTCCAATCAGGACTATGAAGAGCTTAAAAGCGCCATGGAAAAACTCCGGTTGTCCGATTCCTCTTTCATGTATGAGCCGGAAGTCTCTGCCGCGCTGGGGTTCGGTTTCAGATGCGGCTTCCTGGGACTTCTACACATGGAGATCATCCAGGAACGGCTGGAAAGAGAATTCGCCCTGGACCTTATTGTCACCAGCCCGAGCGTGAACTACCGGGTAAAAACATGCAACGAGGCCTTGCAAGAGATCGATAACCCCACGAAGTTCCCGGATAGCGAGAAAATAGAGTATACAGAAGAACCGTTCGTCCGTTGTTACCTTATAGCGCCGAGTGATTCCATCGGCGTTCTTATGGGATTGTGTGAGAATAAAAGGGGAGAGTTCGTAAGCACAAAATATCTTGACCCGACCAAGGTCCAGCTTACGTACGATATGCCCTTATCGGATATCATCGTTGATTTTTATGACAAGATCAAGTCAGCTACCCGGGGGTATGGTTCTCTGGATTACGAGTTTCGCGGGTACAGGAGATCCCATATAGTGAAACTGGAGATACTGATGAACGGGGAGCCGTGTGACGCGCTTTCATCTATGGTCCATAAGGACCGGGCCAGGGAAAAGGGCCTGGAGCTGGTCAGGAGGCTTAAGGAGTCCATACACAGGCATCTTTTTAAAATAGCGATACAGGCCGCTGTGGGAGGGCATATTCTTGCGAGGGAGGATATCCCGCCATTGAAGAAGAATGTGACGGGAAAGTGCTATGGCGGCGATATAACGAGAAAAAGAAAACTGTGGGACAAACAGAAAGAAGGGAAGAAGAAGATGCGTCGGATCGGCAGCGTGGAAGTACCCAAAGAGGCATTCTTAAAGGCGATGAGGGTGGCATGAAGTATAAAGGAGGCAGGTGGAATTACTGGTGGGAAGAATGGATAAAACCGATCCTGATCGCCGCGGTCCTGGCGTTTTTCATAAGGACGTTTGTCATACAGCCGTTCAAGATCCCTTCCGGTTCCATGTATCCCACGCTGAAACCCGGAGACAGGATATTTGTCGGCAAATTTATTTACGGAGCGAAGGTGCCGCTGATGAATTACAGGTTGCCCGGGATAAGCCGCCCCAAACCGGGTGATATCGTGGTTTTTCTCTCTCCCGTGGAAAAAAAGAAATATCTTGTCAAACGCTTTATCGCGGGCGCGGGCGAAACTCTGAGGATAAAGGACGGGCGTGTTTTTGTCGATGGGAAAGAGTCCGCCGCCGGCCCCATGAAGCATTTTTTCTATTATAACCGCGGCGAGTACGGGGCGGAAAACAGGACCATACGCGTGCCGGAAGGCTGTTTCTATGTTTTAGGGGATAACAGCGCTAATTCACTGGATTCAAGATACTGGGGATTTATCCCTGAAAGGAATCTTGTCGGTAAAGCCGTTATCATACACTGGCCGATACGGAGGATCCGTGTTCTCAGGAACGGGGATTAGACGCGGTGTAACCGGTGAGGGGGCAAAGAGCCGGAGGGCCGGCGGCTTCCGGAAAGGCGGAAAATGAACTGGGCGAATCGATTGACCATATGCAGGATAATTCTTGTTCCGGTTTTTATCATGGCTATCCTGTACCATAAACTGAATGCGGCTTTGGTGATATTCCTGATTGCCGCGGGCACGGATGCCCTGGATGGCTATATCGCGAGGACGCGCGGCGAGAAAACGCGGTTCGGCACCGTGATGGACCCTATCGCCGACAAGATGCTTATCGGGAGCGCGTTCTTATGCTTCAGCCTGGTCGCCAGCCTGCCGGAATATGTCAGAATGCCTGTCTATGTCCCATTGATCGTCATAAGCAGGGACATCATAATATTGCTCGGAGCAACGGTTATATATCTGCTTACAGGGACAATTGACGTTAAACCGACTGTCCTCGGTAAGGTAACCACGCTCCTTCAGATGCTTACCATAATAGCGCTGCTTCTGCGCTTTGTCCACTCAAGCTGGATGTGGAACATAACGGTTCTGTTTACCGTAGTTTCCGGGCTTGATTATATCAGGATGGGGACCAGAGAGATAAATGGAAAGTTATAAAGGCGTCCCGGATGTGTGTATCGTCGGCAGGTCCAATGTCGGCAAATCATCTCTTTTCAACTGGCTGCTGGGCGAAAGGAAAGCGGTTGTGGTCGGACAGTCGGGGACTACCCGCGACTGCGTAGAGGCCGTTATCAGAATAGGAAAATACAGCCTTAAGATAGCGGATACGGGCGGTTATACCGCCGAAGACAGCGACGCGCTTTCTCTGCGGGTAAAAGAGCAGATATACCGCGCCGTTGAAGAGGCGTCTGTTCTGGTCATGGTGACTGACGCGATCGAAGGGATCTCACCGGCTGACCAGGAAGTGGCCGCGATCTTAAGAAAATTCGATAAGCCGGTGATCCTGGCGGTGAACAAGGCGGATAACAGCACGTTACGCGGCAGCGCGCTGGAGTTTTACCGGCTGGGCCTGGGGGATCCGGTGGCTGTTTCCTGTTTACACAGAAAGGGCATGCGCGGTCTGAAAGAACGCATACTCGGATCCGCGGCCGGTCTTCCGGAAGGACAGGAAGAGCCCGGGCATTATCTTAAGATCGCCATTGTCGGCAGACCGAACGTGGGAAAATCCTCATTTGTAAATGAGCTGCTGAACAGGGAACGCGTCATCGTCAGTGATGTCCCGGGGACTACAAGAGATTCCATAGATACGGTTTTCACTTATGACAATGATGATTACGTGCTTATAGACACCGCGGGTATCCGGCACAAAAAGAAGATAAAGACCGCTGTGGATGCTTTCAGTGTCATGCGTTCCATGGAATCGATCAAAAGGGCGGATGTGGCGGTCCTTTTGCTCGACGTGAAGGACGGCGTGACCAAGGATGATATCGATATACTCGGGTTTATAGAGGAGAGCGGAAAGGCATGCTCGATACTGGTCAATAAGTGGGACCTGGCCGGAGAAGCCGGTGATGTCACAATGGATGAATACAGGAAGCATCTGGTTTACGCGTCAGACAGGCTCAGGGTATTTCCGATCTCTTTTATTTCGGCCAGTACAGGGGAAAACGTCCTGAGCAGCCTTTCCATGCTGAAGGTGCTGGATGCGAATCTTGATCTGAAGGTTCCCACACCGTTCTTGAATAAGCTGATGGAGAAAAACGATCCTTCAAGGGTGCCGGTCCCGCGGAAAAAGAAAAGGCCGAATTTTTTGTATATAACACAGACCAGCCGCCGGCCGATAGAATTCACGGTTTTCGTGAACGAGCCCGGTGCGGTCGTTTCCGCTCATCTGCGGTTCATCGAGAACGTGCTGAGGGACAATCTTCCGCTTAAAGGGATATCGGTCAGGATAAGAGTAAGGGCATCGCGCGCAAAGCGGCAGAAAAAGTAGGGAGATCAGGATACCCTGATCTCCTGATATTGCCGCGGGAGGACCTATGATATATATAATCTTTGCGATCATAGCCGCCTATGTTCTGGGTTCAGTCCCTACCGGTTACATTTTCGGCAGGATCGTGAAAAATGTTGACATCAGGGAACACGGAAGCGGGAACGTAGGGGCCACGAATGTATTCCGGACCGTGGGAAAGATCCCGGGAATAACGGTCCTGGTGCTGGATTTTATGAAGGGTCTCCTGGCAGTGACGGTCATACCGTTGTGTCTGCGGAAGATCTCCCCCTCTGGCATAGAGTTTTACGTATACATATTGCTGGGCTCCGCGGCCATAGCCGGACACATTTGGACTGTTTTTCTGGGGTTTAAGGGCGGCAAGGGTGTTGCCACGACCGCGGGTGTCATGACAGGGCTTTCTCCCGGGATCTTTCTCGCGTGCTTCGTGATCTGGATGATCGTCTTTGCGATATGGCGATATGTTTCTTTGGCATCGATCGTCGCGGCCGTGTCTTTACCGCTCTTTGCCGTCCTTTTCAACAAGGACATCTCTTTTATACTTTTTTGTTCCGCCTTTTGTCTGGTAGGGGTTCATAGCCATCGCTCCAATATTCAACGTCTTATTCAGGGCATAGAAAAGAAGATGTAGAGAAAATACAGGCGCAAATCGGTAAAGAAAAAAAAAGCTGGTAAAATTTGCTTGCTTTTTCTTGAAATTACAGTATACTATAGGTGTCCCGCAAATAAACGCAAAAAGCGGGTTTTTTTGGAGCAAAAAAGAAAGACTTTTTAAAAGTATAAAATTTCATGGGGCTACTAATGAAAGAACTTGTTTATAAAACTGTTGAGGGTAACAACCCGCGGAAGAAAGAGATTTCGATCGAAGAGATCGATAATCATTCCGTGTCTTATATTACCAGGAAATGGACATGTAAATATTTTATTAAGTCATATTACAGGTCAAGATCGCCACTGGACCTCAGACAATGGCTTCGCGAGCAAAAATTGTGGAATAAGAATACGCAGAAGTGCCATATCCTGAAGAAAATAAACGTACAAACCTGTGAGAGTAAATTATTATGCAAGGTCATCGGGGAGTTTTACGTTGTAAAGGAAACATATGCGTTCAAAATAAAGTATGTGAATGTAATAAGGATACATACATTGCCTGGCAGGGATAGCGGCTAAGGAAAGATTTTATGAATTCAAATCGTGATAAACAGATTTTTCATGGCATAATGACGGCAATAGCCCTGTGGCGGCTCAGCATTATCAGGTGGCAGATCGCCATGTATGAGTTTGCAGTGAAAAAATGACCCCTTGACCCTGAAACGCGCCGCGCCTGCTCCGGGGTATTCCTACCAGAAGCTTGTGGAGCCCCGCGGACAAGGAGTACGCGGCACTTTTTCCTGCAGGATTCCACCCGCGGGGCGGAATCCCGCACCGAACTCCCCTGCGTCCGCTGCGGGGAAAACT
>DAOVKF010000185.1 GCA_030631915.1 Candidatus Omnitrophota bacterium | reverse complement strand
TTTATCTTTTTTGTGATATTTCGCGTCTCGGCATGGATTCAATGACCTTTTCCAAAAGACTTCTTGAAGAAAAAGAAGTGGCTGTTGTCCCGGGAGGGCCTTTTGGTGAAGAGCGGTACGTGCGTATAAGCTTTGCCGCGGGCCTGGATGTTATCGAGGAAGGCCTCAGGCGGATCAGGGAATGGGCCGGGGGGTTGTAAGTCAGAAGGCAGGGGTGGTTAGATGAAGCAGACGATCGCGGAAAAGATATTATCGGAACATTGTGGGAGGGAGGTAATGGTCGGTGAGACTGTTATCGCCGGCGTGGATTTCTGTTTCGGGCAGGACGGCACGAGCGGGATGATCATAGACAGTTTTCGCCGGATGAAAGCGGAAGATGTTTTTAGCAGGGATAAGTTCTGCATGATCATCGATCATTCCGCCCCGAGCCCCAATACAGGCGTTTCCGCCATACACGATAAGATGAGGAATTTTGGCAGGGAACACGGAGTGAAGGTCTTTGATATAGGATGCGGGGTCTGCCATCAGGTGGTCCCGGAGCAGGGATTTGTGACCTGCGGAGATCTTATCATGGGCGCTGATTCGCATACCTGCACTTATGGAGCGCTCGGATGCCTTGCCACAGGCGTGGGGTCCACCGACCTTGCTATCACGCTTGTCAGCGGGAAGAACTGGTTTAAAGTGCCGGAAACGATAAAGATCATCATCAGCGGCGAATTGTCTAAAGGTGTTTTTTCCAAGGATGTTATCCTGAATATCGCGGGGGATATCGGCGCTGCCGGCGCTACTTACCGGGCAATAGAGTTTTGCGGAGAGGTTATTGACGGGTTCAGTATGGATGCCCGTTTCACCGTCAGCAATATGGCTGTTGAGATGGGCGCGAAGTGCGGTATCATGGGGGTTGATAAGAAAACCCTGGCCTGGGTGAAGAAGCACGGCTCGCGTGAACCGAGACCGGTCGAGGCGGACGACAACGCCGGGTACGTAGAGATCCGTGAGTATGAGATGTCCGGATTAGCGCCGCAGGTCGCGCGGCCGCATACCGTTGATAACGTATGCGATATCGACGAGGTCGAAGGAGTGCCTATCGACGAAGTGTCTATCGGCACCTGCACTAACGGAAGGCTGGAGGACCTGGAAATAGCCGCGAGGATATTAAAAGGGAAAACCATCTCTCCGGACCTTAAGCTCATTGTGACCCCGGCATCACGGGATATATTTTTGCTGGCTTTAAAAAGCGGGTTGATAGAGATATTCATCAAAGCGGGAGCCGTGGTGAATAATCCGGGCTGCGGCCCATGCGTGGGAACGCATCAGGGTGTTCTGGCTGACGGCGAAAATGCGTTTTCGACAGCTAACAGGAATTTTAAAGGGCGGATGGGCAATCCCCGCGGCAATATTTATCTCGGGAGTCCGGCCACGGCAGCGGCTACCGCCCTGGCGGGCAGGATCGCCGATCCGAGGGAGCACAGGCGCAGGTTGTAGGAAGAGTCAGGAGTTTGGAGTCTGGAGTTGGTGGGAAGGCCGGTCCGGGGTGTTCCTGCCAGAGGTTTGTACGTCACACGTAACTACAATTCCGACGCGGCCGAGCCTGGAAAAATAAAGTTTAAACGGACACCATAGGTTGTAGAAGTTTACAAACTTCTGGCAGGAATGCCCCGGACCGGCCTTAGTGAGTAGGAGGGACCAGGGTGAGTGAGGAATTTATGACACCGAAGAAAGAGAGGATGGAAGTGGGTAATTTCGCGCATCGTCTGCAGATCGAAGACGATATTAACACCGATTATATTATTTCCGGGAGATACAAGTTCAGTATCCAGGATCCCGGGGAACTGGCAAAACATATTTTTGAGGATCTGGAGCCGGACTTTCACAAAAAGGTCAAGTCCGGGGATTTCCTTATTGCCGGCAAAAATTTCGGATGCGGGTCTTCGAGGGAACAGGCCCCCGTTGCCCTTAAGGCAAGCGGGTTAACGGCGGTTGTCGCTGAAAGCTTCGCAAGGATATTTTACCGTAATGCTTTTAACATAGGGCTTTGCCTGGTGGAATGCGAGACTAATTTTATCGATGACATGGATGAACTGGAATTGGATCTGGATAGCAACGTAATAAAAAATCTTACGAGGGGCG
>DAOVKF010000017.1 GCA_030631915.1 Candidatus Omnitrophota bacterium | reverse complement strand
CGAGATTGGCATCGGCGGCGACGACGACGACGACGACAGCGACAACAACATTGTCAGCAGAGGCGACGAAAGACAGCAGCAAAAGCAGCAGCAACAGCAGCAGCAACAACAACAACAACAGCAGCAACAACAACAACAGCAGCAACAACAGCAGCAACAACAGCAGCAACAGCAGCAGCAGCAACAACAGCAACAGCAACAGCAACAGACCAACAGGCAGCAGCCGGGCCGGCCTCCCAGGACGTATCAGCCGCCGGCTCCGCCGCCGGAAGGGCCGCCCAGGAGGCAATAAGACCGTGACTGAAAAGGAAAAAAGTCCCGTGAGGGGAAAGACGACGGTGCTGGTAGGCGCTCAATGGGGAGATGAAGGCAAGGGCAAGGTCATTGACATCCTGACCGAAGACGTCCAGTATGTCGTCCGGTACCAGGGCGGCAATAATGCCGGTCATACTATTGTCATAGGCGGAGATAAATACGTTTTTCACCTCATCCCTTCGGGGATACTGCATGAGGGGAAGATCTGCGTTATCGGTCACGGTGTGGTCGTTGATCCAAAGGCGCTTATCGATGAGATAGGCCTTTTAAAGTCAAGAGGCGTCGGTTTTGACGGCCGCCTTAAGGTCAGTGACAAGGCGCATGTCATTTTCCCGTATCACCGCAAGCTTGATGAGCTGAGAGAGGTCAGGAAAAAGGGCCGCATAGGGACCACGAAAAAAGGCATAGGCCCCTGTTATGCCGATAAAGTTTCCAGAGTGGGGATACGTATTGCCGACCTTTTTGACAGGGAATACCTGCGGAGCAGGCTGGAAAGCAATATTGAGGAAAAGAACGCGATCCTGAAGAATCTTTATATGTCCCGGGGGTTTTCAGCCGAGGCGATATTCCATGAATATATGAAGTACGCGGATTATCTGAAGGAATACGTTTGTGATACGACACTGCTGCTGAACCAGGCATTGAAAAACGGGGAATCAATACTTTTCGAGGGAGCGCAAGGGACCTTTCTCGATGTTGATTACGGCACCTACCCGTTCGTAACATCATCCAACGCTACGGCCGGAGGGGCATGCACGGGCGCGGGGATAGGGCCGTCTCGGATCGACACGGTCGTCGGCGTGGTAAAGGCATACACCACCAGGGTCGGTGAAGGTCCGTTCCCGACCGAGTTCGGGGCGGATCTTATGGAAAAGATCAGGACAAAAGGCGGAGAATTCGGATCCACTACGGGCAGAGCGCGGCGGTGCGGCTGGTTTGATTCTGTTCTGGTGAAGAGTTCCGTGGATATCAACGGTATCAACGGCGTCATCGTTACGAAGCTGGATGTCCTCGATGAACTGGATACCATAAAGATATGCACCGCATACAGATACAAGGGCGGGTCATATCAAAGCATTCCCGGTATTCCCGGGTTTTTGGCGAGCTGTGAACCGGTGTATGAGGAACATCCGGGGTGGTGTCAGGACACTTCCGGTATCACTTTGTATGACAGGCTGCCGGAGAACGCGCGCAAGTATCTGGCGCGGATAAAAGAGCTGATCGGCAGCGATATTTTACTTGTTTCTGTTGGGAAAAGCCGGAAACAGACCCTGGCGTGCCGCTAACGGCAACCACAGAGGCACAGAGAAAAGGGAATGGTTACAGGTCAAGGGAAGGAGGCATGTTATGAAAGATAAGCGGGCTGTTCTAAGGGGGATCGCGGTTTTGGCCGTGTTGTGTTTTACCATATCCGGATGCGCGGTGAATTTTTACAAACAGAGCCCCCGGAGCAAGAAGAAGATCGAGGAATTAAAGGCGAGAGTTGACGAATTGGAAAAACTGCGCGCTGATGAACAGGAAAAATTCGCTAAGGCGAAAAGTATGCTCGGGAAGAAGCTGAAACAACAGATCGCGGATGAAGATGTCTTTCTGCGGATGAGCGACGGCAGCCTCGTGATAGTCCTTTCCGACAATATATTGTTCGATTCCGGAAAGGCCGAACTGAAAGAGCGGGCTTTTCCAGTCCTGGGAAAGGTCGCGGAGATCATCAAGCGTGAGGTCCCCGGAAAGAACATCGGGGTAGGCGGCCATACGGACAATGTGCCCATAACGTTCTCAAACTGGAAATCCAACTGGGAACTCTCGTCCGCCAGGGCCACCAATGTCCTGTATTTTTTTGAGGACGAGGGGATCCCGTCGGAAAAACTTTCCGCCACGGGATACGGCGAGTATCGTCCGATAGCCTCGAATGATACGCCCGGGGGGCGCGAAAAAAACCGGCGTGTGGAGATCATTATACTTCCCGAATTTGTCGAGAAAAGGTCTTCGGACAAGAGCGGGCATCAGGCGAAATAACACTATTTATGAACATTCCCAGTCATATAGCGATAATAATGGATGGGAACGGAAGATGGGCGAAAAAGCGGAATCTTCCCGGGATCATGGGACATCGCGAAGGCGTGAAAGCCGTGGATGCGGTAACGGAAGCCTGCGCAAGGCGGGGTATAAAGGCGCTTACCCTTTATGCTTTTTCCTCGGAAAACTGGAAACGCCCGAAGAAGGAGATCGATTCGCTCATGTCGATCCTTGAGAAGAACCTGAAAAACGAATGCCGGAAACTGCTTTCGAACAACATAAGGTTTAACGTCATCGGACGGATTCAGGGGTTATCCCCTTCACTTAGAGATGAGATCGGCAGGGTCCGGGACATGACGGCGGGGAATACCGGCATGATACTTACTCTGGCGATCAACTATGGCGGCAGACAGGAGATACTCGACGCCGCGCGCGCTGCCTGCCGGAAGGCGAAGGAGCAGGGGCTGGACGCGGATCCTTTGAGTGAGGACGATTTCACGGACTTTCTTTACACGCGGGATCTTCCGGACCCGGACCTGATCATAAGGACCAGCGGAGAAATGCGCCTCAGTAATTTTCTCTTATGGCAGGCCGCGTATTCGGAGTTCTATTTTACGGATGTCCTCTGGCCGGATTTCAGGGCCCGGGACCTGGAATCCGCGCTTGAAGAATACACGAAACGCGGGAGGAAGTTCGGTGGATAGGTTCATCTCCAGGACGATCATCAGCCTGCTGCTCCTCGCGTTCGTGACCGTGGTGATCTATGTATTTCCCCTGTGGCTGTTCTGCGTGGTTGTCGCACTTTTTGTGGGTTTTGCTCAGGCCGAGTTCTTCCGCATGGTGGAGGGCCGGAAAATATTTGTATACAAATATTTCGGCACGGTCGTCGGAAGCCTTGTGCCGCTGGTGATCTTCGCGGGATACAGCCTTCCGGGCATGAAGAACCTTGAACCGCTTCTGATAATCGCAGCCGGCCTGTTCGTGTTCACACTGCAGTTTATCAGGCGGGACAATGCCCGGGACCACCTGGTGTCGATCAGCGTGACCCTCTTCTCTCTGTTCTATATCAGCTGGTTTTTTTCATTTTTCATGAAGCTCAGACTTCTTGATAACGGGGCCAATCTCGTGGCGTTTCTTATCCTTGTCACAAAAGGCGCGGATATAGGGGCTTATCTCGTCGGAAGGCGGTTCGGCAGGCATGAGCTTATCCCCAGGATAAGTCCCAATAAGACCGTGGAGGGGACACTGGCAGGAGTTCTGACGGGTGTTTTACTTGCGGTCACGGCAGGAAGGGGTTTAACGGGATTTTCACTGTTACATGCTTCCCTGGCCGGGATCATCCTGGCTGTCATAGGCCATGTCGGGGACCTCGCGGAAAGCCTTATCAAAAGAGATTGCGGCGTTAAGGATTCAGGGCCTTATATGGCGGCCATAGGAGGCGTTTTCGACCTCATCGACAGTCTCCTGTTCACCGCCCCGATCTTCTATTTTTACGTAAAGACGTTCTGAAAATGACATATTGGATCATACGGCGATATGGGGGGAATGGTCTAGGCTCTAGGGGAGAGTCAGGGAGTTGGAATTTGGGATTTGGGGGAACGGCTGCTCCGGGGTGTTCCGTACAGAAGCTTGTACGTCACACGTTACTACAATTCCGACGCGGCCGAGCCTGGAAAAATAAAGTTTAAACGTACACTATAGGTTGTAGAAGTTTACAAGCTTCTGGTAGGAATGCCCCGGAGCAGCCGCAGTGCATATGAGGGTCAGGGGTCCAGGGATAAACATGAAGAAGATCGTTTTACTCGGTTCGACCGGTTCGGTCGGCAGGAATGTCCTGGAGGTGGTGCGTTGTTATCCCGACAGGTTCAGGATAATCGGTATTTCCTCTAATGAAAATGTCTCTCTTCTGGCCGAACAGGCGGAAGAATTCAAGCCGCAGATCGCTGTCCTGGCCGATAAAGGGCTGTATCCTGATCTAAAGCAAAGGCTCCGTGGAAAGTGTGAGATCCGGGCCGGGGAAAACGCTTTGAGGGAATTGGCCGGCACGGAAACAGCGGATACCGTGTTTATGGCTGTTTCCGGCACGGCGGCCCTTATGCCGCTGGTTTCCGCTTTAGAGGCCGGAAAAACAGTGGCTCTGGCAAGTAAGGAACCCGTGGTCTCGGCCGGTAAGATCATAACGGATATCGCGAAGCGGAACTCGGCGCGGATATTACCCGTTGATTCGGAGCACAGCGCCATCCTGCAGTGTCTGGCGGGCAGAAGGAGCGAAGAAGTCGGAAAACTGTATATTACGGGAAGCGGCGGGCCGTTGAAGGACAGGGATAAAGAAGAGTTCGACCGGCTTTCCGTGCAGGAAATATTGTCTCATCCCAAATGGAAGATGGGAAGAAAGATCACAGTGGACTCCGCGACCATGATGAACAAAGGCCTGGAGGTGATAGAAGCCAGATGGCTTTTCGACGTGCCGCCGGACAGGATAAAAGTGGTCATTCACCCGGAAGCGATAATCCATTCAATGGTCGAGTTTATTGACGGGACCGTCAGCGCGGGCATGTTCTGTCCGGACATGAGGTTCCCGATCCTGAGGTCTCTTGTTTATCCGGATATCATTGCCAGTGATCTGCCGAGGATCGATTTCTCCTCACTGGGCAGCCTGTCTTTTTCGGAACCGGATACCGACCGCTTTCCGGCCCTCCGGATAGCGGTCGAGGCTCTTCTGGAAGGCGGAACCGCGCCGGCGGCGCTGAATGGCTCTGATCAAGCCGCGGTCAGGCTGTTCCTGGACGGAAAGCTCAGATTTACCGATATTGTGGAGAAGGTAAGAGGGGCTGTTGATAAGCACAGGGTCATCAGGGACCCTTCACTCGCGGATATTATTGACGCGGAAGCATGGGCGTTCGAGGAGGTGTTGAGATCTTGCTGACATGGATCCTGGTAGTTATTATTTTCGGTGTGTTGATACTTGTTCATGAAGCCGGTCACCTTGTGGCTGCCAAAAAAGCGGGGATAGCCGTGGAGATGTTCTCTCTCGGCATGGGCAGGAGGCTTTTCGGCGTAAAGGTGGGAGGGACGGATTACAGGGTCTCATTGATACCGTTCGGCGGGTTCTGCAAGATGGCGGGGGAGGATCCCGCTGAAGCCGAGGGGAAGGAATACGAATTCGGGGCAAAACCCGTCGGGTACCGGTTCTGGGTCGTAGTCGCGGGTTCTCTTACCAATTACGTCTTTGCTTTTCTGCTGTTCAGCGTTATCTTTATGATAGGGGTCCCTGTCCTGTCGAACGAGGTCGGTCAGGTGCTGAACGACTATCCCGCCCGGAAGGCCGGCATAAAGCCCGGAGACCGCATTATCGCGATAAATGAGAAAAAAATAGAGTATTGGGATGATATATTAAAAGTAGTGGCAGAGGAGTCGGCCGGGGAAGCTGTCCTTGACATCGAAGTGGAACGCGGGGACAGGTCGATGATGTTTCGCGTCAGGCCGGCCGTCTCAGAGAGTGTTAACATATTCGGGCAGAAGATCTCAAGGCGCATGCTGGGCATCGGGAACCGGGAGAAAGTCACATCAATTTCTTATGGGCCGGTTGCCGCGGTTTATCATGGAGGCAAAAGGCTCTTACAGCTCACGGCCATGACATATCGGCTTATATGGCTTTTATTGACGGGCGGGATAGCTGTGAAGGCATCGGCGGTCGGGCCCATCGGCATAGCTTTTTTCATAAAACAGGCGGCCGGCATGGGGCTTGTCCCGCTGTTGTTGATAATGGCCAATGTGAGTATGGCGCTCGCGATATTCAATCTTCTGCCGTTTCCGATCCTGGACGGCGGTCATGTCGTTTTTCTTTTCATCGAAAAGCTCCGGGGCAGGCCGCTCAGTGTCAGGGTTCAGGAAACAATGGCCCGGATAGCGCTTGTCCTGTTGCTCGCGTTCGCGCTTTTTATCAGTTGGCAGGACCTTATTAAGTTCACCCCGCTGGGAAAAACAGGATTCGGGAACAAGGCGGACGTCAGTGAGTCAGTAAGTCCGTAAGTTGGGATTTGGGGCTTGGGATGGAGGGACTCTGGCAGGGGCGTGGTAAACGATCGTTACTTCTGCTGAGAGGGTCAAGGGTGTAGCGATCGAGGGGGAAGTCGGAAATAGTGGGGCAGGCTGCTCCGGGGTGTTCCGTACAGAAGCTTGTACGTCCCAAGTAACTACAATTCCGACGCGGCCGCCCTTGGAAAAATAAAGTTTGAACGGACACTATAGGTTATAGAAGTTTACAAGCTTCTGGTAGGAATGCCCCGGAGCAGACGAAGGCGTAGCGGCTCTGGCAGGGGCGTAGCGAACGATCGTTTACCATGTTCCGTACAGGGAGGATCCACACCGGGCAAAGGAGCCCTGGTAGGAATACCCCGGAGCAGCCTTACTGCGCGTTCCAGGGTGTAGGGAGTCAGGGACAGCCATGATCACGCGAAGGAAGACGCGGACGATAACCGTAGGGAACGTAAACATAGGCTCCGAACATCCAGTGGCCGTTCAATCCATGGCCAAGACCGATACAGCTGACGTGGATGCCACGGTAAACCAGATAAATGACCTGGAAAATGCGGGATGCGAGATAGCGCGCGTGGCCGTTAAACATATCGAGGCGGCAAAGGCCATCGGCAGGATAAAAGAAAGGACGAATATCCCCATAGTCGCGGATATACATTTTGATCATAAACTGGCCGTGGAAGCGATAGGACAGGGGGTTGATAAGATCCGTATTAATCCCGGCAACATTACGGAAAAGAACGGGCTGGACCGCGTGATACAGGCGGCAGCGGACAAGGGCGTCCCTGTAAGAATAGGCGTGAATTCCGGATCCCTGCCGGAAAACCCGGCAGGCCATGACAGAGTGGCTGATGCCATGGTAAGTCTGGCCCTGCGGCATGCGGAGATCTTCCGTAAAAAGAATTTTGAGGATATCATTATTTCCTTAAAGGCCTCGGATGTCGTGACCACTGTAAAGGCATACCGGGCGATCGCGGCGGAAGTGGATTTTCCTCTGCATCTCGGCGTTACGGCCGCCGGTATTCCGGCCGACGGCATAGTCCGTTCAAGCGTGGGAATAGGCGCTTTGCTTCTGGAAGGCATAGGGGACACCATAAGGGTATCTTTGACAGGTGATCCGGTGTGCGAAGTGGAAACTGCCAGGCGTATGCTGACCGCGGTCGGTTTAAGGTCTTTCGGTCCGCAGGTTATCTCCTGCCCGACTTGCGGGAGATGCCAGGTCGATCTGGTGGGAATAGTAACGGAGCTGGAAAGGGAGTTGCGCGGGGTCAGGAAGGAACCGTTGGTCATAGCGGTGATGGGATGCGAGGTGAACGGACCGGGTGAGGCAAAGAGCGCGGATATAGGGATAGCGTTTGGCAGGGGAACAGGCGTTATATTCCAGCATGGGAAAGCCATAAAGACCGTAAGCGCGGATCGCGCTATAGAGGAATTATTAGCATTGATAAAGGATGAAGGTTGAGGGGTAAACATGAGATGGTCCAGGTCATTTATTCCTACTCTTAAGGAGGACCCGCAGGAAGCCGAAGCTGTCAGTCATAAACTGATGGCCCGCGCGGGTTTGATAAGGCGCCTCACAGCGGGAGCGTATATTTATCTTCCGATGGGATGCAGGGTTTTGAAAAAAACGGAAGGGATCATACGTGAAGAAATGAATAATGCCGGAGCGCAGGAACTTTTGATGCCTGCGCTCCAGCCTCCGGAATTGTGGCAAAGGACCGGCCGGTACGATGTGATAGGCGAGGTGATGATAAAATACAGGGACCGCCATGGCAGGGAGATGGCTCTGGGCCCCACTCACGAGGAAGTCGTTACCGACCTGGTTTCCAGGGAAGTGAGGTCTTATAAGGATATCCCGCTCATACTTTATCAGATACAGACGAAATTCCGGGATGAGTTGCGGCCGCGGTTCGGCGTTATCAGAAGCTGTGAGTTCATCATGAAAGACGCGTACAGTTTTGACGTTGACGCGGAGGGCATGGAAAGAAGTTACGAGAGGATGTACGGCGCGTACTGCCGGATCTTCGACAGGTGCGGGCTGCCGTATATCGCTGTCGAAGCGGACTCCGGCCTTATGGGAGGCGCGGTATCCCATGAGTTTATGGTCTCCTCGGACATAGGCGAGGACAGGATAGTCGTGTGCGCCGGATGCGGGTATGCGGCGAGCGCTGAGATCGCCATCGCCGGGAGCGGTGGATCTCCCGCTGAAAAGGCCGGGAAGCCCGGTAAGATGGAAGAAGTCCGGACTCCCGCAAAGAGTACGGTGGAGGACGTGAGCGCCTTTCTGAAAGTACCCCCCGGAAACATCATTAAGACCCTTATATATATCACGGACAAGGAGCCCGTAGCCGTACTTGTCAGAGGGGATCACGAGGCGAACGAGACCAAGATCAAGAACAGGCTTAAGTCTGCCAGGCTGGAGCTGGCTGATGAGGCGAAAGTCCTGGAAGTAACAGGCGGGCCAATAGGCTTTTCAGGGCCGGTTGGGCTTAAACTGCCTGTTCTGGCCGATCACGCGGTCAGGGATATGGTAAACGCGGTGACAGGTTCCAATGTCAGGGACAGGCATCTTATCAATGTGAGTCAAGGCCGGGATTTTGACGTTGATGACTGGTTTGACGCCAGGGATATAATACCCGGGGACCTGTGCCCGAAATGCGGCGGGGCGATCGAGATAAAAAACGCGATCGAGATCGGGCATACCTTCAAGCTGGGCACCAAGTATTCCGAGTCCTTGAACGCAAGATTTCTTGACGAAAAGGGGAAGGAACGGTTTATCGTGATGGGATGTTACGGTATAGGCGTGAACAGGATCCTGGCCGCTCTTATCGAGAGAAGCAACGATCCCAACGGCATAATATGGCCGGTCGACCTGGCGCCCTGCGAGATCGATATTATACCCGTTAACAAGAACGATAAAGCGGTGATCGAGGAATCCGAGAGAATATATGCGCAGTTGATCAACGGAGGCTTTGATGTGATCCTTGATGATCGCGCTGATAAGTCGCCCGGCGTCAAATTCAAGGACGCTGATCTTGTGGGCTTCCCATTGCAGGTCATCATCGGGAAAAAGAACCTGGATAAAGGCAAGATCGAGTTAAAAGATAGAAAGACAGGGAACATGACACTCATTGGCAAAGATGACGCGCTCCGGACAATAAAAGACAAGCTCGACGCGCAGCGAAACAGGCCATGTTAGAAGAAAAAAGAGTGGAAAAATAGCAAAAATCTGTTATAATATATATACAATTGGAAGGGATCGCTGAATTTATTGCAGGGGAGTGCCATGGAAGAAAGAAGAAAATACCCGCGATATAAACTGTCGCACAAAGTCGTTTACAACAGGGTTTCAAAAACCAGTGGAACAGAGAGTGATGGAAGCGCTCAGACAGAGGATGTGTCAAGAGGGGGGATGAAAATACGGGTTAATGATCTGATCGGTAAAGAGGGCATCTTGAACCTGAAGATATATATCCCTTCATACAAAGACCCCATAGACGCTGAAGCAAAGGTTGTCTGGCAAAAAGAAACACCCGATAATTCGATTATGCTGGGGGTGGCTTTTACAAGGATAGGATGGACAGAGAGTGACAAGCTCTTCGGGGTCGGATCTAAAACCTTTTTTAAAAGCACGGCCAAAGCTGCATGAGCGGGTTGCGAAATGGCATAAAAATGTCATTTGACCCTACTATGTACTGCGTCTGGTCCGGGGCATTCCTACCAGAAGCTTGTAAACTTCTACAACCTTTAGTGTCCGTTCAAACTTTATTTTTCCAGGCTCGGCCGCGTCGGAATTGTAGTTACGTGGGACGTACAAGCTTCTGTACGGAACACCCCGGACCAGCCTCCAGCCTCCAAACTCCAGCTCCAAACTCCCTCTGCCCTACACTCGACCCTGCACATTATGCTTGACACCCCAATAATATTATAGTACTATCTTTTTAATTGAACTTGCACTGATACTGATAAGTGGGCTGGTGCGCCCGCTTATTTTTTTGTCCGATCCCGGGGAGTGGGAGAACCATATGGCAGGGAAAAATATACCGGAAGCATTAGCCGCGTATATACGCGAAGAAGGTGACAGGCGGCATTACCGGCTGGTCGATATCGGGGTTCGTGGCCGGCATGCTTTGTCCCTTGAGATCGTCCTTGATAAAGAAGGCGGTATAAAAATGGACGAATGCGGCGATTTCAACCGGAACATCACATCGTGGATAGAGCAACACGGTATGTTCGAGGGAGGATGCACGGTGGAGGTGTGTTCGCCGGGTCTGGACAGGGAACTTAAGAGTGACGATGATTTTTCATGGGCACAGGGGAGATCGGTTTGTGTCACCACTCACGAGCCGGTCGGGGCGAGGAGCAGGATAATCGGTAAACTTTTGAGACCGGAAGGCGAAGTGGATATAAGCATAGAGGATACGGGCGGGAACATTTTCCGCATCAAGAGGGATATGATCGCGAACGCGAGATTATATGTTGATGCGCGAAAAACGCTTTAGGACGTAATAGGGAGTACGCATGAATCAGGAACTTTTATCAGCGCTGGAGAGGCTGGAAAGAGAAAAGGGCATAAGTAAAGATGTGCTGTTCGAGGCGATAGAAAGCGCGTTGGCTAGCGCGGCGGTGAAAATTATCGGCGGCCGGGACATTTCCAAAGAAGATATAACCGTCAACATGGACAAAGAGACGGGCGAGATCAGGGTCTATAGGGGAGATGAAGAGGTTAAGAGCGGTCAGTTCGGGCGGATAGCGGCTCAGACCGCCAAGCAGGTGATGATACAGAAGATCAGGGAAGCTGAGCGCGATGTGATAGCAGAGAAATATGTACTGATGGAAGGAGCTATAATGAACGGTTCTGTTCATCGGTTCGAGAAGGGAAATATCATAGTCGAGCTCAGCGACACGGAAGCGGTGCTCCCGAGGTCGGAGCAGATCCCCAGAGAAAGATTCCGTCAGGGGGAAATGATAAGATCGCGGCTTCTCAAAGTCGAGAAAAAGGCGGGAGGCGTGGATATAATATTGTCCCGTTCCGATCCGGGGTTCGTGAAGAAATTGTTTGAACTGGAGGTCCCCGAGGTAGCCCAGGACATAGTGGCGATAAAAGCGATCGCAAGAGAGGCCGGAGAGAGGACAAAGGTCGCCGTATATTCCAGGGACGAGAAGATCGATTGTGTGGGGGCGTGTGTCGGTATGCGGGGGTCCCGTGTGAAGGAGATAGTCAAGGAGCTGTCAGGCGAAAGGATAGATATAGTCCGCTGGAGTGATGATATCCGGGAGTATGTCACGGCCGCCGTAACACCGGCGGAATTATACAGCATAGAGATCGACAGGGAAAACAAAGAGATAAAATTGACGGTGCTCAGAAGCCAGTTATCCCTGCTGATCGGGAAAAAGGGGCGGAATATCAGACTGGCTTCCAAGCTTCTGGGATGGGAGCTCAAGGCCGAGGCTGTTATAGAGGAAGCAGACATGCCTGTGTCCGATGTTCCGGGCCTTGATCAAGAGATCATCAAGAACCTGCAGGGAGCCGGCTGCTATCACATATCACAGGTCCTGGAACCCGGGGTTGAAGGCCTGTTGGAGGTTGAAGGGATCAGCGAGGAAAACGTTGAGGAGATAATTTCCGCGTGTGAAAGCGCTTTGGAGGCCCTGAGCGATGCGCGGGCCGGTGCCGGCGAGACGGAAAACATCTCGGAGGAACAAGGAACACAGGAACCTGGCAAGAAAGGCGAAGAGCCTGAGCCTGAGCCTGAGGCTGAGCCTGAGCCGGAGCCTGAGGCTGAGCCTGAGCCGGAGCCTGAGGCTGAGCCTGAGCCTGAGCCTGAGGCTGAGCCTGAGGCTGAGCCTGAGACTGAGCCTGAGACTGAGCCTGAGACTGAGCCTGAGCCTGAGACTGAGGCTGAGGCTGAGCCTGAGCCTGAGCCTGAGACTGAGACTGAGGCTGAGCCTGAGCCGGAGCCTGAGGCTAAGCCGGAGCCTGAGGCTGAGTCCGGGCAGGAGAAGGACGCCGCGGCAAAAACAGACGACACCTAATGAAAAATAAAGAACGGTGAATAAAGCAGGTGAATTATGGCAATAAAAGTCCGCATTCTGGCTAAAGAGCTGGGGATATCAAGTAACGATCTGATCGAGGCCCTGAAAAAGCTTTATGTGGAGGTGGATGATGAGGGAAGCAGCGTAAATGATAAAATAGCGGCTCTTATGCGTGTCAAGATGGGGGTGCCCAAGCCTGTCAAAGAAAAGGTCAAAAAAGAGAAAAAAGAGCCCAAATCCTCTCCTGTCAAAGAAAGCGCGGAAAAACCGAAGAAGGGGACCGCGGAGAAAAAAGAAACAAAAAAGGGCGTAACGCCTGAAACGGCGGCGCGTGCCGAAACATCGGCGCCTGAAAAGGAAAAGGATAAAGAGGATCGGAGCACGATGGACGCGCTCCGTGACGGAAGCTCCGGGAAACAAGAGACGAAAGCCGTTGAAGCGGTGGAAGAGGCGGCAGCGGTCAAGCCGCCCGAAAGAAAACCCCCGGAAGTGATAGTGGTGAAATCCGCCGCGGATAAAGACAAGGGGGAAACGCCGGGACCGGAGGCTGCCGGTTTCGGGGCCGGGAAACATGGACAAACAGCCCCCGGGCATAAAACTTTCGGGGTAAGCAGGAAACCCCTGTCCCGGTTCAAGAAGTTCCGAGGGGTTTCTAGAAACAGGCCCTTTGCGAGAAAAAGGCCGAGGATATCGAGGACGGGCTTTAGAGACCAACAGAAAATCGCGCATGAGGATATCAAGCCTTATGAAGGGACGGATCTCAAGAAAATACAGATGCAGGTGCCGATCAATATCAGGGCCCTGGCCGTCAAGGTGAATAAACGGCCCAATGACCTTATTCAATTTGTGATGAGAAAGGGCGTATTCATCAACATAAATCAGGATCTGGACGAAACCATTGTTCGCGATCTTCTCAAGGATCTGGGTTATGAACTGGAGCTTTCCCGGTCCATTGAGCAGGATCTTATGGCCGAGCATCAGGCGGCTGAAAAAGGCGATACAGAAACGCGCGCTGCCGTAGTTACCTTTATGGGACACGTCGATCACGGCAAGACCTCACTTCTGGATTATATCCGCAATACCATGGTGACGATGAAGGAAAAAGGCGGGATCACACAGCATATAGGGGCGTATAAAGTACAGACGCCGAAAGGGGCGGTGACTTTTCTTGACACTCCCGGGCATGAGGCTTTTACCGCGATGAGAGCAAGGGGAGCTGTTGCCACGGATGTTGTGGTGCTTGTGGTCGCTGCTGATGACGGTGTGATGCCGCAGACAAAGGAGGCTATTGATCATGCCCGCGCCGCGGACGTTCCCATTGTCGTGGCGATCAATAAATGCGACCTGCCCGGGGCCAATCCGGAAAAAGTGAAGATCGCTCTGCAGAAAGAGGAGCTCGCCTCCGAGGACCTGGGAGGCAAGACCGTTATGGTGGAAGTGTCCGCAAAAACGGGTCAGGGTGTTGATGAGCTTGTTGAAATGCTGATGCTGGAGACAGAACTCCTTGAACTCAGGGCGAACCCCGGTCTGAGGGCCCGTGGAATAGTGATCGAGGGTAAAAAGTCAGCGGGACAGGGAGTGACCGCCACCGTCCTGGTTAAGAACGGCACTTTGAGAGCGGAAAATATAGTCCTGAGCGGTATTTACTACGGTAAGGTGAAGGCGATGTTCAATGACCGGGGCGAACGGATCGAAGAAGCTTCGCCGTCCACACCGGTTGAGATACTCGGGTTACAGGGCGTTCCCGAGGCCGGTGATGAATTTTTTGTGGTAAAGGACGAGAAAAAGGCCCGGACTTTATCACTTTTGAAGCAACGTGAGACCAGGCAGAGCCGGATGGCCGGCAGCCAGAGGATCACGCTCGAGGATTTTCACAGCCGTGTCATGAAAGGTGACGTTAAGGAACTGAAAATAATACTGAAAGCGGATGTCCAGGGGTCTGTTGAGGCGCTTGAACAATCCCTTGAAAGTCTTTCCACGGAGGACGTAAAGGTCAGTTTTGTGCATTCCATGGTCGGGGATGTGAATGAGTCCGATGTGATGCTTGCCATGGTTTCCAGCGCCGTTATTATAGGGTTTAACGTAAAGGTCGATCCAAAAGCGGAAAGCCTGGGGAAACGGGAAAAAATAGATGTACGTGTTTATGACGTCATCTACGAATCCATAAGCGATGTCAAAGCGGCGATGGAAGGGTTGCTGGAACCGATTGAGCGTGAGGTCCTGCAGGGGGTAGCGCAGGTCAAGGAGGTTTTTTCCTCAAAAGGCGGAAAAGCGGCCGGATGCGTGATAACCAAAGGCACCGTGCATCGAAAAGACCGTGTAAGAATAAAAAGAGGGAAAGAAGTGGTGTATGAAGGCGGAATAGCCGCTTTAAAGAGATTTAAAGACGATGTTAAGGACGTCAGAGAAGGATTTGAGTGCGGTATCTCTTTTTCGAATTTCAACGAGATCCGGGCCGGTGACGTTGTCGAGGCGTATATGATCGAGAAGGTGGCCAGAAGGCTCGAGAAGTAGATCATTCATAGTGTGTGACATGCGAAAGAACGTATTAAGCGGGATGCGTCCGACCGGCAGGCTCCATCTGGGGCATCTGGTGGGAGCGCTGGACAATTGGGCCGGATTCCAGGAGGAGTATAACTGCTTTTTCATGGTAGCCGATTGGCATGCCCTGATGAGCGAATACGAGAGGCCTCTGGATATCAGGCGGAACAGTTTCGAGATCGTCAAGGACTGGATCTCCTGCGGCATAGACCCTGAAAAGAGCGTGATCTTTATCCAGAGCATGGTGCAGGAGCATCTTGAACTGGCAATGGTATTCTCGCTTCTGACGCCCCTTGGATGGCTTGAGCGGTGCACGACGTATAAAGAGCAGCTCAGGGAGATCAAAGGGCGTATGCTCGCCACATATGGATTTCTGGGTTATCCCGTTCTTCAGGCCGCGGATATCGCTCTTTATAACGCGCACCTGGTTCCCGTCGGTATGGATCAGCTGCCGCATCTGGAACTGGCCAGGGAGATAATAAGAAAATTTCACAAACTTTACAAGAAAAGGATATTCGAAGAACCCGAACCCATGCTTACGGGATCTTCCAGGCTGGTAGGGCTGGATAACAGAAAGATGTCAAAAAGCTACGACAACTTTATCGCGCTGTCAGACGGGCCGGATATCGTCAGGAAAAAGGTTTACAGCATGTATACCGACCCCAACAGGGTCCGGTCCGATATTCCCGGCAGGACGGAGGGAAACCCCGTGTTCATTTACCATGAACTCTTCAATCCCGACAAAGAGGAGGTCGAAGACCTGAAACAGCGGTACAGAACGGGAAAGGTCGGGGATGTGGAAGTGAAAAAGAAGTTGAACGCCGCCTTGAACGATTTTCTGCGTCCCATCCGCGAGAAAAGAAAGGATCTGACGGACGGGTATGTCCATGAGGTTCTGGCGCATGGCGCTGAAAAAGCCCGCGCTGTCGCTAAAAAGACGATGACCGCGGTGAAAAAGTGCCTGCACCAGATAGCCGACTGATAACCAGACCGGCATTTTAACCTGAACATTGAGCATGGGATATAGATGGCGTACAAAGTAAAGCTTAACGTCTTTGAGGGACCGCTCGATCTCCTGCTTTTTCTTATCAAAAAAGAGAGGATCGATGTTTATGATATTCCGGTTTCCAGGATCACCGAGCAGTATCTGGCCTATCTGGAAGTGATGGAACTGCTTGACCTGAACATAGCGGGAGAGTTCCTGGTGATGGCGGCGACTTTGATACACATCAAGAGCAAGATGCTCCTGCCTCCTGAGGAAGACCGGGAAGACGCGGAAGGATCCGAGGATCCGAGGGAGGAGCTTGTCAGGAAACTGGTGGAATACAAGAAGTACAAGGAAGCGTCTTATCAGATGCGGGCCGTGCTCGACAAAAGCAGGGATGTGTTCTTCCGGAAAGGCGGAGGCGGAAAAGAGAAGAGTTTTGCGGACAGGGAAGGTGAATGTTTCGAGGCCGGTCTGTTTGAGCTGATAAGCGCGTTCAGAAAGGTATTGAAAAACATTCCGAAGAAAAAGTTCCATGAAGTAATAAAGGACCGGTTTACCGTGGCCGATAAAATGCACAGCATCTATCATTTGCTGGCCGGTAAGCCGCGGATATATTTTTCAGCGTTGTTCGGTAAGGCGGAAAACAGGGACGAGGTCATCGCGACTTTTCTGGCGGTACTTGAGCTTATAAGGCTGAGGGAGATCATTATCGTGCAGAACAGTTTTTTCGGCGGGATCGAGATCATCAGAGATCCCGGGGTGGTCAAGGACAGCGCGGGGGCGGGAAACACAGCGGGGGGGCATGGGAGTGGGGAGCCGGAGAGGGATGGAGAACTGTCAAAGAGTTAAGAAGATAATTGAAGCATTGCTTGTTGTTTCCGAGGCCGGATTAAGCCGCGGGGAGATCCGCGCTGCAATAGGGGATATAGAACCCCGCGAGGTTGATGAAGGCATCCGGCTTTTAAAAGAGGAATACAGCCGGGATGAAAGGGCTTTTAACATAGCGGAGATAGCGGGGAAGTGCCGCATCGTGACCAAGCCGGAGTATATGCCATGGATAAGCAATCTGTATCGTCCGGGAACGGACAGGTTGAGCGGGCCGTCCCTGGAAACCCTTGCCATAATAGCGTATAAGCAGCCCGCTACAAGGGCTGAGATCGAAAGTATCCGCGGCGTCAATGTCGGGGGGGCGCTTAAGACGCTCCTGGAAAAGGAGCTTGTCCGGGTGAGAGGCAGGAAGGACGCTGTGGGCAGGCCGCTTATTTACGGGACCACCGAGAAATTCCTGGAATTATTCGGGTTGAACTCCCTGGCTGATCTGCCTCTGTTAAGGGATTTCAGCGAGGAAGACCTGGAATACGGCAGATCCCGGGAGCAAGAGGTTGTGACGGGCGAGGGAAGAGAGGAAGCAGAGGGCGGAAAACAGTAGGCAGAAGACCACGGGCTTGCCGTGGGATTTCATTGCGAAAAGGAGAAGACTGTATGCGAAAGAAGCTTGATGATCTTAGAAAAGAGATCAAT